>PWGE01000405.1 GCA_003554345.1 Candidatus Sumerlaeota bacterium
GTTTTCCCCTTCGAAGCCGGTCATCATCCATTGCCGGAAGATCGTCGTGAATCAGGGAATAGGTATGTATGAGCTCAACAGCAGAGGCAACGGGTAAAGCCTTTTTCCAGCTGTTATCGAATAGAAGATATCCGGCGAGACAGAGAAGAGGGCGAATGCGTTTTCCTCCTGCAAAAAGGGAATGTTCCATGGCGTCGTAAATGACCTCTGGATAGCGTCGAATGTTCTTCATATAAGAGCGTAAATAATCTTCAATCGGAGGTATATACGTTTTAAAAAAATGGTTTAGTTCGCCTGTTGCCTGATTATTCATCGTCTTTATCTCCCGTCGTTTCTTCCTCTTCGGAAAATTCTTCTACCCGCATTGTCTCGTCATCCTGCTTGGTTAAAACTTCAATTTTCTGCTCGTATTCCCGTAATTTTTTCTGACAGGATTCTAAAAGTTTTTTTCCTTCTTCATATAAACGAATATACTCATCAATATCATCCAGATCTCCTTCCATTTTCTGGACGATATCTTCCAGTTTTTTGAGCGCTTCTTCAAATTTTAATTTTTCATTTTTCATTCTTCATCCTCGATGCGAGCTGATTTTTTACCGTCATAAAAACGAATATCAACAGGCTGATTTTTGGTTGTATCAGCCCCTCTTTTTACTGGAAAACCCTTTTTGTCATATACAATAGTATATCCTTTTTTCAACAGATTAAAAGGATTGGTTGTTTCCAGCAATTGAGCCAGATGGGAAAGTTGCGTCTGTTTATTATCCACCTGACGTTTCATGGCCTGTATTAAACGAGCCCTATGATGGGAGGGGAGTTTTTTGTGATGTATCATGAGAGACTGGGGGTGACAGCGGTGTAATCGACGGGTGAGATAAATGAATTCCCGGTTTTTCCTGAGAAATGCCTGTTGGAAAGAAAAATTCATGCGTTGCTGGTAATCTTGAAGTTGCTCCTTTCTTCGCGAAACCATCAGGACAGGAGAAAGGACTTTTAAATGTTGATTGAGATAGTCCAGTTTTCGACGGGACTGTTTCTCCATTTGTTGAAGCCCCCTGTTAAGAAGTTGGCGATAATCGTCCAGAAGCTGTTGTTTCTTATTGATAAATAATTGTGGTTGTTGCAGGTAGGGATGTTTATGGAGGCGTAAGAAAGTGGAGGCGACTGCCTGATAACGTAAATGTATCAGATGGTCAAGGCGTTTGGAGTACTGTTGCAGGTTCCGGAAAAGAGTAACATGGTTTTCCGTGACCTTTTCGGCAGCAGCTGAGGGGGTTTCTGCCCGGTAATCTGCTACTAAATCTGTGATAACGATATCACTTTGATGACCGACTGCAGAGATAACCGGAATGGGAAATTCAAAAAGGGCCCGGGCAACCTTCTCTTCATTGAAAGCCCACAGGTCTTCCAGGGATCCCCCTCCCCTTCCTAAAATGACTATATCGAGATCTCCGTACGCAGCAAAATCTTTCAAAGCCTGCACCAGGTCAGGTACAGCCTCCTCTCCCTGAACAACGGCAGGACGAATAATAATGTGAGCATAGGGATTTCGGCGGCGAATGATATTGATGATATCTCTTATGGCGGCGCCTCTTTTAGAAGTGATAACGCCTATTCGTGCAGGATATGGAGGGAGAGCCTGTTTGTTTTCTTCGTTGAATAAACCCTCTTTTTCAAGCCGGGCTTTAATTCGTAGAAACTCCCGATAAAATTCTCCTTCTCCGGTTTTTCTTATATCCTGTACAATAAGCTGATAGTTTCCCCGCGGACCGTATACGGTGAGATTTCCCCGGGCCAGCACCATGTCACCTGTTTGAAAAGAGGTCCTGGTACGGCGGGAATAACGCTTGAAAAGTACACAGGGCAGGATATCAGGATCCTCTTTCAGGGAAAAGTAACAATGCCCACGTGCAGATTCTTTCCAGCTTGAAATTTCACCCTCTACTTCAATGTTATGATAATGGCTGAGCAGCAGAAACTCCACCTTTCTTATCAATTGACGAACCCGATACACCCTGTCAGTCATAAGAACGATTTACTCTTGAGATGGTTTTCACCTGAAAGGTGTTTTTTTCAATTTCTATCAAAACTCCGTTTATTTGGGGGTTCTTTTTTGCCTGGTCAAAACGCCGCGAAATAGCTCCTGCTGTCAGGTAACGTTCAATAACCACTTCTTTCTTCACCCCGATTACAGAGTGGTGGGGACCGGTCATTCCTACATCGGTTAAGTAGGCGGTACCCCCCGGCAGGATGGTTTCATCTGCTGTTTGGACGTGGGTGTGAGTTCCCAGCACGGCACTTACCTTACCGTCTAAATACCACCCCAGCGCTTTTTTTTCCGAGGTGGCTTCAGCATGAAAATCAATAATTATGGGAGAGTCTGAATCTTCCTCCCGTATCTCGTCAATGGCTTTATGTAAAGCCTGAAAAGGACAGTCAATTGGTTCCATGAAGACCCTCCCCTGGGCACAGAGTATCCAGAGGTGCCTTTTTCCTACCGGCAGCCGGACCTTTATTTTGCCCGGCAGGTCGGCGGGATAGTTCAATGGTCGAACCAGGGGAATCCTGTTATTTTCAAAAATTGAGAAAACCTCTTTTTTATCCCAGATATGATTGCCGGAAGTATAGGCATCAATACCTGCCTCTTGCATTTCTACCATGAGAGGTGGAGTGACTCCGATGCCTCCAGCCAGATTCTCTACGTTGGCTATGATAGCGTCTGTCTGCAGTTCTTTCCGTAATTCGGAAAGATGCTCTTTACAAATACGTCGCCCTACTCGCCCATACACATCACCTAAAAAAAGAACTCTCATGTCATCTCCTTTCTCTCAATAGTTTCCCGATATATGCTTTTGACAGTTTCCATCATGTTTTCTTCTGTAAACAAATGTCTTGCCCGTTTCCAGCCTTTATCTCCCATCTCTTTTGCCTTTTGGGGATTTTCCAGCAGTGAATTCAGAGCACGGGTCAGAGCAACCTGGTCACCCGGAGGAACATTTATCCCGGTTTCTTCGTGGAGATTGACGAAAGGTACACCAGTATCCAGTGATGTGGAAATGATGGGTTTTGCGCAAAACTGGGCTTCAATCTGGCATAAACCATATGCTTCGCTGCGGAGAATAGAAGGAAGAACAAAAATGTCTGCAGCATGGTAATACCAGGGAAGCTCATATTCCGGGACCTCACCAGGCAGATAAACGCGCTCTTTCAATTCAGGTGTTTTGTGTATGGTTTCTTCAATGTCATGTTTTAATGGACCATCGCCCAGTAAAACAAGGGAAGCAGAAGAATGAACGTGTCGGAATGCTTCCAGCAAGATGTGAATGCCCTTATAATAACGAAAAACACCGGCAAAAAGAACAAGGGGGGTTCCATATTTTTTTCGAAGCCGGGAAGATTGTTCAGAAACAAGAGGAGTGCTTTGAAAAGGGGTGGAGTCCAGCCCGAGGGGTACAACCCGACAGCGCGACCGGTGTTGTTGCAGTGGCTCAGAACTGTCCAGATAACGCCTGGAAGTGGGCATAATCATCTGACACTTCTTCAGAAACCTGTGCATGAGTGGTGTATAAAATTTTAAGGCTACTCTCTGACGGACAATATCACTGTGGTATGTCGCCACCCAGGGAGTCCGGCTGCGTGAGAGCAAGCCTGCGATTTCACTGGTAGGACTGGGGAAATGAAAGTGATAGATATCGGCTTCTAGTCGGGAAAGAGCTTTAATATAAGCCGGGGAAAAAGGGGCTGACTGAAAACGAAACCATTCGCCGGTTTTTATAACGGGTATTCCTTTATAATTTTCACGGACAGTTTTTTTTGAGTGTTTATTGCACACCAGGGCAGATACATCAAACTCGGGATCTTGATGAAGATTACAAGTCATAATATTGAGGATTTTTTCGATGCCCCCTACCACCGGAGGGTAAAAATCCTTGTAAAGATGGAGTATTCTTAATGGTTTTTTCATGTTGACTGAGCTCCCTGTATCTTTTCCAGCATTTCCTGATCGGCAGGAGCAAGCGTATATTCTCTTATCCTGTGAAATTCCTCCCACCTGTAATCAGCATGACTGTTCAGGGTGAAATTCCTCAGGCATTTTATCCGTGCAGAGATGAGATAGAAATGTATGGCGCATTTCTTTTCCTCATCATAAAAGTCAAGTTCAGACAGTATAGTAAGGTTTTTGAGTTCTAGTTGAAATTCTTCCCCGATTTCACGTGTTAAGGTTTCAGTAGGAGTTTCTCCTTTTTTCAGCTTGCCGCCGGGAAATTCCCATACACCCGGTGGATAGTCGTCGTCGCGGCGCCTGGCGAGAAGTATTCTTCCTTTTTCGTCACGAATAATGCCTGCTGCTACCTGCATGCTGGTTTGATTATTCATGTGCTACTCCGTTTGGTCGTGCATCTTTGACGACTAACTGAAAGTCGGAAAAGCAGTTTTCTTCAACTGTAAATAAAAAATCAAACTCTTTTTCCGGAAAAGAAGGATAAGGACTGTTAAAATAGATGGCGGGACAGAGCATTTTATTTTTTCCCTGCAGGAAAAATTTCAGGTGAGTATCTTTAAGCAGGCGTTGTCTTCCGGCAGAGGTTTTCCGGAGGGCGAAAAGAGGTGCAGGATTGCCCATGCCAAATGGTTGAAGAATTTTGATAATCTCCTTTAATTCAGGGTGAAGCTCTTCTGCTGTTATTTCTGCATCGACTTCATATTGAGGAAAAAAATCTTCTGGTGAAAGGTTGTTTCTGGCATATTCTTCCAGTAAAGACTGAAATTGAGGAGCGTGCTCCTTTTTCAGAGAAAATCCGCCGGCATGTTTGTGTCCCCCGTACTTTTCCAGGACGTCCCGGCAGTAGTCCAGCGCTTCCTTGACATGGAAATTCTTAATGCCCCGTGCCGATCCCTTTATCTCGTCTTCTTTTTCTACTGCTAAAAAGGCAGGTCGATGAAATCTTTCGCTTAAACGGGAGGTGACGATACCGATGACTCCTTCATGCCAGTCGGGTTGGGAGAAGAAAAGAACCGGCTTATTCCTGGTGTGAACAGCCTCTTCTGCCTTTATCTGAACCTGTTGCAATATTTTTTTCTCCAGTTTCTGGCGCTTCTGATTCATGTTTTCCAGAAATCCTGCAATTTCTACCAGCTTGTGATGCTCAGTAGAGGTTAAAAGTTTGACCCCATATTTAGCATGGGCGATACGTCCTCCTGCATTGAGACGGGGCCCGATATGAAATCCCAGCTGCCCGGGCTTGATGCCGTCAAAATTGACTCCTGCTACCCGGCACAGCTGGCGAAGCCCGGGATTTGTGGTTCTTGAGAATTGTTGGAGTCCATGGGCTACCAGGATGCGGTTTTCTCCGGTAAGTGGTGATACATCCACTACCGTTCCCAGGGCGACCAGATCCAGCAATCTGTTAATGGGTTCCAGGGTGTCTTTATTTAATCTCTTCTCACATCCTTCCCATAAAGCCCATCCCAGTTTAAAAGCGATTCCCACGCCTGCCAGGTTTTTATAGGGATATTTCTCTTCAGGTACATGGGGGTTAAGAATGGCATCTGCCGGTGGAAGAACCTCTCCTGCCAGATGATGATCGGTGAGAATGACCGAGATCCCCATTGATCTGGCTTTTTCTATGGAGGATACTGACTTTATACCGCAGTCAACTGTAATAATAAGGGCAGCTTTTTTGAGAACTGCATAGTGAGCAGCTTCTTCACTAAAACCATAGCCCTCTGAAAAACGGTCGGGAATATAGGTGTAAACTTTTGCCCCTAGTGCCTGGAATATTTTGTAAAGAAGAACGGTAGAAGTGATACCGTCTACATCATAGTCGCCTACCACAACTATGGGTTGGTTTGAATTGATAGCCTTTCGAGCAATATGGACGGCTTTTTCCATGTCCCGGAATAAAAAAGGAGAATGGAGTTTTTTAAGATCTTTGTTAAGGAAGGTGGGTACTTCATCCATTTGGTCATATGAGAACCTCCTGGAAACTATGCGGGCTAAAAGAGGGGGAAAACCAAGAGATTGAAGGTGTTGTTGTACTCTTTGATCATGTGGTTGAAGTATCCAGCGCGTTTTCATTTCTCTTTTTTTTCACTACCTGTTGTTTGGTTTAAAGTATATTTCATCTGCTTTTATATGTGTGACTTTTAAATAAAACTTTTTTGAATTCATCCCGTTTAAACGGTCAAATATACCACATTGCCCCTGAAAAGCAAACAGCAGATAGCTGTTGAAAATCCGGTTTTTTCTCCATGGTAAAAACAGAGAAGGATCAAGAATTCGCTGTACAAAAAAAGTTCCCGGTAATTCCTGAAGAAAAAAGAGGATTTTCAGATATCCTTTTATAACAGCTCTTCATCTGCTGGTTTGTTTTTATTCCTTTTCTTTTACCTCCCTGGATTCTATTGTTACATCATTTCCCTTTCTGTTAACGCTCCATAATACCTTTTTGTCGTTGCCATCAGAAGGGGCTCGGGTTGTAAAGTTTAATCTCTCGTTGTCTTTTGTCCATTGCAGATTATTGAAGTGGGGCATGAAATACTCCTTATCCGGCTGCAGAACATCTGCTATGTCCTCTTCTGAAAGTGTAAACTTTTTTTCCATTTTTTCTACGTTATCTACAGAAAGATAATCTCCCCGAGCGCGCCCGGTATGAAGGGTGTACGCTATGTGTGTTCCTTTTGGTGACCACATTATGTCAGATATACTGCCCATATTTTCTGCGGCTACAAGATCTGTTTTTTTCGTGGAAAGGTCCACTATGCCTGTAAAAGTCATGAAAGAAGCGGCAAAGTAGCGATGGAGGGAAAAAGCCAGTTGTTCGTTCCCGGGGGAAAGGGCTGCCGACTTTTCAAAAAAAGTAAGTTCTTCAGGGTGAACAGTAAGTATATCTCCAAAAGAGGGTGGCTCAGGAAAAAGCGTTTCCCATTCTTCTTCTGCCCATTTTTGAAAGTCATCAATGTGATATTTGAAAACAAGTTCTTCGGTTTCATAGACTTTTATGGATTGGTTGTTTTCCCCGTACTCAATCCTTCTTTCGCTGTTCGCCTCCTGCTGACAGGGAGAATCGCCACACTTCGTGAAAGATGGATATTGCCAGACAAACAGGAATAAGAATAGAGTCACGAAAATTGTCAGTTTCTTTTGTATCATGCCTCACTCCTTGTACATGGTTTGTGGGAAAATCCGGTATATGGCTTGGAATCCTCTTTGTATATTCTAGCAGGAACTGGTGTTATTTAAATTGTGATGCAAAGAGAGGCTATGTTCTCTGTTATAGATTGCAGCAATGAGTAGTTTTGTACAATTATTTTAAAAGAGGAATAATCAGTTCAGTTTTCCTGACCGGTAACATCAGCTGGAAGAGATAAAACTTTGACAAATTCAGTTAAATAGAGTATATTATAGAGTATACCAATTAAAAAATATTGAAAAGAGCGTGTATTTGTTATTCATAGAGAATAAGTTGTTATACACAGAATAAGAAAGAAGGTGCAAAAATACAATGGATTCTTCCAGAATAACCGGTGAAGTACTGGTAAGGATAGAGCGCTCCAGAACACCAATCGTCTGTAATATTTCCAACAGGCATATCCATCTGACTGAAGAACACATAGAAAAACTGTTTGGACCGGGATATATGCTTCGAAAGAAAAGAGAACTGGTACAACCCGGTGAGTACGCTGCTGAAGAAACGGTAAAGGTCACAGGCCCCAGAGGGGACTTTTCAAAAGTGCGTGTGCTTGGTCCACCCCGACGCTTTTCTCAGGTGGAAATCTCTCGTACAGATACATTTTATACGGGCATTCGAACGGAAGTAAGAATGTCTGGAGATATTGAGGGTACCCCCGGAGCCTGGATTGTGGGTCCCTATGGTTCGGTAGAGCTCTCCCGGGGCGTGATTGTAGCCCAGCGTCATAA
>PWGE01000156.1 GCA_003554345.1 Candidatus Sumerlaeota bacterium
GTTTCTTTCAGGAACTTTCAGTGCAGACAGTGTGGTGAGTGCTGTAAAGGAAAAGGGACCGTCCAGTTATCGTCTCAGGAGCTGGAAGATATTTGCCGGTACCTGGCTATTTCCCATCGACTTGCCATGAGATATTACTGCTATCGGGATAAGAAGAAATATGTTCTTTTTGACCAACCGGATGAGTCCTGCATTTTTTTACGTCAGAATCGCTGTTTGATACATCCTGTAAAACCGTCTCAGTGCCGGAACTTTCCCCACGAATGGAATGAGAAAAAAATGCTTGAACGGTGTGAGGGATATCAGGCTCTTACCCGACCTGGAGATAATTCTTCTCTGCCTGGGCCTGAAAACGGGGAAAATTGGTCATATGTACCGTAATTACTTCCGATGAAGAAAAGAAAGGATGATATGGTACGAGTAAGATTTGCACCCAGCCCTACCGGAAATTTGCATATTGGGGGCGTTCGTACCGCTCTTTTTAACTATCTCTTCGCCAGATCTCATAAAGGGGCTTTTCTGTTACGTATCGAGGATACGGATCTTGAACGTTCAAAAACAGCATATACTGAGCATATTCTGGAGTCCCTTAAATGGCTCGATATAACGATCGATGAACCGGTAGTTTTTCAATCATGTCGTCAGTCCCTTTATGAACACTATTTTGTTATCTTAAAGAAAAAAGGAGTGGTGTATCCCTGCTTTTGTACTGTTGATGACCTTCAGCAGGAACGCGAAGAAGCCAGAAAACAGGGCGTGCCATACTGCTATTCCGGACGATGTCGGGAGTTACCCTCAGTGGAGGTAGAACAGAAGCTTCAAGCATGCCAATCTCATACCTATCGTTTTTTTAATGAAAAGAATGGGACCGTTAAATGGCAGGATAGAGTCCATGGAATCATTTCCTTTGACACCTCCCGTCTGGATGATTTTATAATAAGACGTTCCGATGGTTCTTTCACTTATAACTATTGTGTGGTGATTGATGATCTGGATATGGAAATCACGCATGTGATTCGGGGAGATGATCATATTTCCAATACTCCCCGTCAGATTCTTTTGTTTCAGTCACTTTCTGAAGAACCACCTGCTTATGCCCATGTTCCCATGATACTGGGTCCCGACCGTAAAAGACTGAGCAAGAGGCACGGTGCCTGCGGGCTGTTGAACTTCAAGAAGGAAGGGTATTTGAAAGAGGCTCTTGTTAATTTTTGTGCCCTTATGGGGTGGTCCTGGGACGATAAAACGACCATATTTTCCAGGCAGGAACTGATTGATACATTTACGCTGGATAAAATTTCATCCAGTCCGGCGGTTTTTGATAAGGATAAGCTCAATTGGTTGAATCGCTATTATCTGCGCAGCCTTTCTCTTTCACAAATAATGCAGGCGTTGGCACCTTTTTTGCGGGAAGAACAGCAAATGGAGAAAATAAGCCATGATATCCTCCTGGAATTGGTCAAAATAAGCCGGGAAAGAGTGACAACGCTCAAAGAACTGGCTGAAACTATTGGCAAAATCTGCAGAGGTCCTTCCTGCTATGAAGAGAAAGCGGTTCGGAAATGCCGAAAAAAATTTCTTCGTCCCGGTCTTTTGCCTGGTCTTATTGCCTTTTTAAACAACTTAAAGGAATGGTCACTGCCTTCTTTTGAAGAAAAACTGCGTGAATGGGCGCAGCAAAATGACTATAAATTTGTAGCCGTAGCTCAGGTTCTTCGTCTTGCTTTGACAGGAAGTTTGGTCTCTCCGCCTATTATAGAATGTGCTGTCTTTCTGGGTAGGGATACGGTACTTTCCCGCCTTTCCCACCTGGAACAATATCTCCGTTCCAGCGGGGATTACGAGGGTTGATGGGTCTGTTTCATCAGCGTTGTTATGTGCTCACTGTTTTTATTCTCTTAGTCTGGCTCATATCTTCTCCTTTATCAGGAAATGATTTTGAGCTGGTGTTATCAGTGCAGGATCCTTTTTTCAGGCTCCTGAATGAACAGTGGGAATTTGCCCGGAGGGGCGGCAGTTATGGTGATTATTATTATCGTTTCCCTTCTGCAGGTACTGGTGATGTAATGGCTCGCTGGTATGTTGATGGTGTTCCTTCGGGTGAATATGAGCTGGAAACATGGATTGTCCCCGGTAGTTATGCCTCAAAAACTCAATACCGTATCGAAGGTGCTGAGAGTTTGAATGTTGTTGTTTCTGCTGAAGAAGAAGGGTGGTATTCACTGGGGAAATTTCAGGTGGAAGATTATTTGAGGGTGTCGATTGTTGACAAATGGGAGCAGCGGCATATGGTACATGCCGATGCCCTGAGAATGCAACTCAACAGTGAGCCTCCTCCTCCGCCTGTTGCTGATCCGCCACCTCTGTTGGGATTGTGTATTGATGATGTGGGAATGCAGAGTCCGCAGAATGAAAACAGTATTGTTTATGGTTTTACCCGATTACCGGTCTCTCTGACGTATGCCGTTCTTCCCCATGCGGTTTTTGCCAGGGAAAGCGCCCGGTATCTTACCGGAAAGGGATCTGAAGTGATTGTTCATCAGCCTATGGAACCTATTTCGTCGTTCTTTGAAGATTATGACCATCTTATTACCACTACTCAGGATAAAGAGGAAATATATGATATCCTTCGAACTTCTTTTGAAAATGTGCCTGGTGCTTTTGGTCTGAATAATCATATGGGCTCTCTGGTTACCCAGGACCGACGAGTCATGAAAACGATCCTGGGTTATCTGCAAGAAAATGAGGGGTTTTTCCTGGATAGTTATACTATCGCTCACAGTCGGGCATTTGCATTAGCCCGGCAAAAAGGAGTGCTCACCGGGAAGCGTCATTACTTTATTGATGGAGAAACGGTCCAGGAAAGTCGCACTCATATGAGAAGATGGGCAGACCAGGTATTATATAATCCGGGGCGCCCTCTTAATGCTATTGGACACGTGCAGCAGAATACCCTGCAAGCCCTGGAGGAAAAAATACCTCTTTTGATAGAGAGGGGAATCCAGGTGCAGCCTGTTTCATCCACCATGCATTTGACCTTTTATCCAGATGAAAATACTCCGGTATCGTCTTTTCGCAGTGTTCAGCCGTTTCAATGGGGGGCTCAGGAAGAATGTTTTTTTACTTCTGCCACCAGGCGGGCGGCACTGTGGGAGCTGAAAGATGATAAAGAGCCTCCTCTCCTGGGAGAAATGAACATACTGGCACCCTGTACCGGGAAGTATCGCCTCTGGGTATACTGGGATGAGAAGGAAAAAGAACTGTCGTCCTCTCGAATGGAAGTGGTTACTCCTGCCGGTGGTCGTTCGGTGCCTCTTTGTCAGAAAAAGGGGAATCGTCAGTGGATACCCCTGGGACATTACAATGTAAAACAGGGGGAACTGCTTCAGCTCCGGATTCTGGCGCCTCCTGCCCCTTTATCTGATTCTTTTATCCGCCTGGATGCCGTTCGTTTACAATACCTGGGAGAAGAAAGAAATGAGGAGTAAATATTGCTGAAAACCCCATTTCTGTGCAGTGAATCAGCGGGTGTTTTGAAAATATATAGAAGTGTGGTAAAATCCCTCTTCATCTCTTCTGAAGAAGAGATGTAGGAGAGGCCGGAAAAAGCAATAACCCGGCTTATGAAATATATATGACAACAATTCGCTTTCTTTATACTTATATCAGGAAATACTTTCGCCTCTTTATTCTGGCGGCTTTCCTGGCTATCCTGGTGAGTGCTCTGTCTATAGGTTCTTTTGGTGCTATAGTGCCTACATTGAATATACTTTTTGATCCCTATATAGCAGAAGATGGGACCCAGGAATTTATTCGTATACCGGAGGAGGTGCCGGGGGGTATTCGTGAAAAAGTTGAGGGTCCGGTGCAGTCCCTTAATGAAAATTTTCAGGGACGGCATTATGATCTGCTCATTATGGTGATGGTCTTTTTTATTGTCATTAATTTTTTTAAATGCTTCTGCATGTTTCTCAAAAAGTATCTGCAGGCTTATATTGGAAACAAAATCGTACAGTCCATACGAAATGATCTCTATCGGCGAATTTTAACCCTGGATTTTTATTTTTTCGGCCGATTTAAAAGTGGTGACCTGATGAGTCGTCTCCTCGATGATACCGGGCGTGTGCAGAAAAGCGTTACCAGGGAAGTAATGAACCTGCTCTCTGCTCCTATTGATATTATTGTAAAAATGGTGACCCTTTTTCTTATAGCACCGGTGCTCTCGATATTTGTTTTCTGTGTCTATCCCTTTATAGCAGTTCCTATAGTTATTTTTGGCAGAAAAATCAAGAAGTATTCCAGGCGTGCCATGAAAAAGACAGCTGATTTAAACAGTATTATAAAAGAAACTATTTCCGGGATAGAGATTGTGCAGGCTTTTAATATGACTGATTATGAGCACGCACGCTTTGAGAAGAAAAATCACCGCCTGGTATATTTGAGGTTAAAAAATTCAATTATGTCGGCGGTTTCCCGTCCTATTTTAGAATTTTGTGTAAACATTGGAATTTCTATCATTGTTTTATGGGGTGGTTATCTGGTCTTAAAACGGGGAACCCTTCAGTCGGATATTTTTATCTTCTATCTGGGAATACTGGCTTCTATGTACCGACCTGTAAAAGATATATTAAGGGCTAATAACCAGTTGCAGGAAGGAATGGCTTCAGCGGACAGGGTGTTTCAGATTATGAATGAGCAAAATCAGGTGGTGGAAAGGGAGGACGCTAAGAAACTTGACAGGGTGGAAAAAGGACTGGTTTTTGACAATGTATCTTTTGAGTATAATACTGAAGAACCTGTTTTGTGTAATATCGATCTGGAAGTTCCCCTCAACAAATGTGTCGCTATTGTTGGACCCAGCGGAGCCGGTAAAACTACCCTGGTGCATCTTGTTCCCCGCTTCATTGAACCCTCTTCCGGACGTGTATTGATTGATGGAGAAGATTATAAAAATTATACTATTGAATCTATCCGAGCCCAGATAGGAATTGTCATGCAGGATGTTTTTCTTTTTGATGATACCATTCGCAATAATATTGCTTATGGTCATCCTGAAATCGAACTGGAGCGGGTCATAGAAGCGGCAAAACATGCCAATGCTCATGATTTTATCATGAATTTGCCCGGGCAATATGATACCATGATTGGTGAACTGGGAGATACTCTCTCTGGCGGTGAAAAACAGCGCCTCTCCATCGCAAGGGCTATTCTTAAAAACCCTTCTATTTTGCTGTTGGATGAAGCGACCTCTTCTTTAGATTCTGAAGCAGAAGCCCTGGTGCAGCAAGCTCTGGACTACCTTATGAAAGACCGGTCAACTTTTATTATCGCTCATCGACTTTCAACTGTGAAAAATGCCGATGAAATCATATTCCTGAAAGACGGTTGTGTGTGCGAACGGGGAACTCATGAAGAATTAATTGAGAAAAATGGATATTATGCACAGTTTTTCCGTACCCAATTTTTAACTCCCTGAGGGTAATATGCACATCCCTTCTGCTCTGCAGGCTTTTCTTTATAAGAATTATCCTCATTACCAGGGACTGCAACTGGTTAAAAAGGGAGATAACCTCTTTCAGGCTGATCTCTATCGTTTTCATAATGAAAAGGGCGAATACCTTGTGAAGTCATATCATCGCTGGACCTGTTTTGCCTGGTTGTCAAGGCATTTGATAAGACGGGAATTGCATTTTTACAGTTGCTTTCAGGGATATTCTTTCATGCTTCCTCTTCTGTGCAAAAGTAAAGATTCCCTGGCATTTGTGGTGCCCTGGGTGCATCATACCCCTATAAAACGTCTTTGCTCTGAAGAATGTGCCGGAGTGTTTTTTCGGGCCAGAAAAGTGATTTCTACTATACATGCCCGGAAGATTACACATGGTGATATTCGTTTAAAAAACTTTCTCTATAATGGTGAACATCTCTATTTGATAGACTGGGTGACCTCAGTTGATTGGAACAGGTCTCTTCTCCGAAAAATGCCTGCTCCTTTGAAACGAATGTTTTACAGAACGGATTGGTACCGCCTGGAAAAGATGTTTTCAAAACTCCTTCCCCGTCAGGTGGATTTCCATCCACCATGGTGGTACTATCCCGGAGCTTTTTTTCGTAAAAATATTTATCGCTGGTTTAAGAAAGATTGATGAAAGCCATTGAACATCTCTGGGTCTTTTCTCTGGAGTTCCTGCGTAATCCCACAAAACTGGAAGAGAGCATGTATTTTCATTCTCTGAATCGTATGGAGAAAACATTAGCCCGGGATTTAATTCGAAATTTGCTTTTCATTGAGATGACGGGTGAAAATTTTATTCGGAAATTCAGAAAATTTCCCTGTGAGTTTCGGGCTCTCTTTATAACCGGTAGCTTCGAAATCTTATTTGCAGAAAAAATAACCACACCTGAAATTATTTCCCCACTTCTCGGAATAGTTGATCGTTACTCTTATGCTCCTGCCTGGAAAAAGATTCTTCATGGAGCCCTGGGAAATATCAGCAGAAAACGCAGACAGATACTGCAGGATTCTTACCCCTTGGCTGTACGGTTTTCGTATCCCCAACCTGTCTTTGAGGTGCTGAAAAACTCCCTTCCTTCCCATCTGCTGGAAGAATCTCTCAGCTCGATGCATCATCCCCTTCCCGGACTGGGATTTTTGTATAATCCTTATCTTCTTCATCCCCGTGACATGGAAAAATTCTTGAAAGAACATGATTGTCAATTCTGGCAAAGCCCGTTTCACACTTATTATATACATGTGAAAAAAGGAACCGATTACCTGCTCAATAGCTCCTGGCTGGAGGAAGGTAAAATATATGTTCAGGATATGAGCATGGCAGTGTTGGCCCGTAAGATGGCCACTCAATTGGCACGGTCTCGCCGCATTCTTGATTATTGTGCGGCCCCGGGAGGTAAAACCATAGCCCTTGCAGGTGAATTGTATCCTGAGAATCCGCTTTTTGTCTGTCATGATGTGGATGAACACCGTCTGCAACTTCTGCGGGAGAATTTACAATGTCGACCCTGGATTAATGCTATCATTATTACTTCTTCCCCTTGCCAGGTAGAGGGTGAATTGCCTGCTTCTGACTTTCGCTCCTTTCTCGAAAGGAATGATATACCCCGGGCGTTGCGGGGAAAAATCCTGCGGGTTCGTGGATGGGAGGACTCCTGCTCTCATTGCTTTGATACAGTGCTTGTGGATGCTCCCTGTTCGGGTCTGGGGACAATTCATAAGTATCCTGAAATTAAATATCTCTTTCAGGAAGATGCTTCTTTTATCAGGAGTCAATATGAGCTCCTAAAAAAGGCAAAAGAGTTTGTTAAAATGAGCGGGATTTTGTATTATATAACCTGTACCCTGAATAAGCGTGAAAATGAGGAGCTGGTGTCTTCCTTTCTGAAACAGGAATTAGCACAGGGGAGTAGCTGGACTCCTTTGAAAATGGATTCTGAGGATTTTTTAAGGATCATTCCTTCCCGGCAGATGCCGTCAGGCGGTTTTCTGGCCGGTATGTGCCGGGAACAGGAAAGGAGCGTGAAAAGGATATGAAACAGGTGTCAATAGCCACTCTGCTGAAAAAAAAGCAGGAAAATCAGAAAATCACCATGTTGACTGCCTATGATCATAACATGGCGGCCTTACTGGATGAGGCTCAGGTGGATGTTATCCTGGTAGGCGACTCCCTGGCTAATGTTTTTGCCGGGGAAGAAACTACCTTAAACGTTACCATGGATCAGATGCTCTATCATGTTAGGGTGGTAGCAAGAGGAGCCAGGCGGGCTCTGGTGGTGGGGGATATGCCCTTTGGTACTTTTCAGGGTAAACCGTCGGATGCTTTTCATAATGCCGCTGATTTCTTGCGGGCTGGTGCCCGTGCTGTTAAACTGGAAGGTGGCCAGGAAGTGGCTCA
>PWGE01000035.1 GCA_003554345.1 Candidatus Sumerlaeota bacterium
GATCTTACCGATAACGTGCAGGTTCTGACCTCCATGGAGGAGTTTCGCTTTCTGAAGTCAAAGAACTATGGAGATATGGTTGTTCTGCAGCGATTATGGAAAGAGCTGGGATTTGATAAGATCTTTTCAGAATTTCGTCAGGAACATGCCATAGAATTCAATGTGCTGGCAGCTCTGAAAGGCATGGTCTTCAACCGCGCCATTGATGCCAGTAGCAAGCTTTCCACCTATGAATGGCTGAAAAAAGAGGTGCACTTTCCGGAAGCAGAGAAGCTACAGGTACATCATCTGTACCGGGCCATGGATTTTTTGATAAACCACAAGCAGAGGCTGGAGAACAGGATTCATAATAGACTGGTCAATCTTTTGAATCTTGACAGCAGCGTGGTGTTTTATGATTGTTCCCTGGTGGATAGATATGCGGAGAACTGCCGGTTGAGCAAACACAGTCGTAAGAAGCGCAAACAGTATCTGGTGGGCCTGGTGTTAAGTCGAGATGGTCTGCCTCTGGGACATGAAGTGTATCCTGGTAATACCGCTGACATTGCCACGGTTCGCCGTACCATAGAGAAGTTGAAAGAACGCTTTTCTATTGGACGATGCCTCTTTGTATGTGACCGGGGAATGGTCAGTCAGAAAAAGCTACGGCAGCTTCAGGAGCTGGGATATGAGTACATTGTGGGAGTTCGCCTGAACCAGTGGAAGGAAATAAAAGAGTCAGTAACCACAGCAAGAGGACGGTATAAAACGATACGTTCTAACTTGCGCGTTAAGGAAACGTATGTTGATGGCCGGCGTTATATTATCTGTCATAATCCGTTTCGCGCCATGAAAGATAAAAATGTGCGAGATGAGGTGATAGAAGATCTGCAGCAGAGAATTCAGAAAATAGGTTCGAAGACGAAAGAAGCAGCAGAATTGTACGCCCATCCGTACAAAGGACGATTTTTGAGAAAACTGCAGGACGGTAGACTGAAGATAGACCAGAGCCGGATACAGGAAGATGAAAAATACGATGGCAAGTATATTCTGCATACCAGTGAGCGCACACTTTCCAGTGAGGAGATAGCGACGACCTACAAGCGCCTGAGCGAAATAGAGCGCTCCTTTCGCAGTTTAAAAAGTTTACATGAGATGGAACCGACGTATCATTACGCAGAGCGGCGAGTGAGATCTCACGTAACCATCTGTGTACTGGCACATCTTCTGGAGCGAGTACTGGAAAAGAAACTGGAAAAAGAAGGGTTAAAGCTGACAGCAAGCAAAGCGCTGAAGGAGCTGGGATACATGCAGATAGGCCATATGCAACTGAAGAATCGGAATGTGCTTGTTCGCAGCGAAACAACACCTCAGATAACATCAATCTTTAAAGCCCTGCATTATAGCTTTCCTTCCCGAGTGCAATTTCAACAATAAGCGTGTAGTGACAAAACACCTGCCGTAAACGGGAGAAGTGTTTTCCGACCAATAATATTTTGAATTGCAGGTGTCAAACTTAAGTTTTTGATAATTCATCGTGCATTTGAAGAAAAACTGAGCAGATCATATAAGGGAATCGACTCTTTTTTCAGGGCGGATTTGTTTGATGAGTGATAAGAATAAATCACAACTGAATATTGAACTTCAGCAATTGCGTAGGGAGAATTCTCGCCTTAAAGAATTGCTGAATACACACGGTATTGCCTGGAAAGAAGAATCGAACGCTTATGAGTATCAACCATTAAACTCAAAACAAGGTATTAAAGAAAAAATATCAATATTTCGGGCGTTGTTTCGGGGACGTTCTGATGTTTATCCCTTGCGCTGGCAATCTTCAAAGGGAAAGTCCGGCTATTCTCCGGCTTGTGAAAATGAATGGAAGGATGGCATTTGTAACAAGCCCTCAATTAAATGTAAAGAATGTCCCCATCGTAACTTAAAACCTGTTACTGATCAGGTCATCTATGATCATCTTGCAGGAAACCATACAATAGGCATATATCCTCTTCTCAAAGATGATAGTTGTTATTTTCTGGCAATAGATTTTGATGAAGCTGAATGGCAAAAAGATTCTAATGCATTTATAAAAAGTTGCCGGAAGCTACAGATTCCTGCCTCACTGGAAATCTCCCGCTCCGGGAACGGGGCCCATGTTTGGATTTTCTTTTCTGAGGCAGTACCTGCTCGTAATGCCCGTCATTTAGGGGCTGCGCTCATTAGCTACACATGTAATCGCACCCGACAGTTATCGCTATCCAGCTATGACCGGCTATTCCCTAACCAGGATACTCTTCCAAAGGGCGGTTTCGGAAATCTCATTGCTTTGCCTTTACAAAAACAGCCTCGCAAAAAAGGGTGCAGCGTTTTTGTTAATGATGATTTTCAACCTTATAATGATCAGTGGGCTTATCTGCGCTCAATCCAAAAATTAAATAAAAGTGAATTGACAGACTCTATTCAAAGAGCCTGTGGAGGTCATCACCCCATTGATGTGTCTTATATTAGTGAAAATGAACTCAAACCCTGGAGACGTCCTGTTTCAACGAAAAGCCCAATAGATGGTCCATTACCATCTTCATTATCTCTGGTGCTGGTAAATCAGATTTATATACCTAAAAAGGACTTACCTCATTCCCTGAGAAATCGTCTTATTCGACTGGCTGCTTTTCAGAATCCCGAGTTCTATAAAGCCCAGGCTATGCACCTGTCTGTATGGAATAAGCCACGTATTATAGGTTGTGCAGAAAACTACCCCCTACACATTGGGCTGCCCCGTGGTTGTCTTAACTCTATTTTAGAATTATTAGACGATAATAATATTCAGCCTGTCATCCATGATGAACGCGTAAAGGGTCACAAAATAAAAGTAAAACTCAGGGGGGCGCTTCGTAAGGATCAAAAAACAGCAGTAAACGCATTACATCAACATGAATGCGGCGTATTATCTGCTCCTACTGCATTCGGAAAAACAGTTACTGCAGCTGCTCTGATAGCACGACGCAAGGTAAGTACGCTTATTCTTGTACATCGTGTTGAACTTTTGAAACAATGGCAGGAGCAGTTAATGAGCTTCCTTGACATCCCAGAAGACAATTTGGGTGTAATTGGAGGTGGTAAGAAAAAGCCCTCCGGTATAATTGATATTGCTATAATGCAATCGCTTTTACGGCGTAAAAATCTTTTAGAATTTCTGGACAATTATGGTCAGATCATTGTCGATGAATGTCATCATATCTCAGCTTTCTCCTTTGAGTCAATTATAAAGAAGGCAAAAGCCCGCTATGTATTCGGACTCACGGCTACTCCGTTTCGACGTGATGGACATCACCCTATTATATTTATGCAATGCGGGCCAGTTAGATATATTGCCTCAAGACCTGAGAAAGCACCAGATCATCTCAAAGTTTGGGTTCGCTCTTTGCCAGTTCCTGATATTCCAGATGAATCTCCTATTCAGGAAATCTTTCTTATTCTTGCTAATGATAAAGATCGCAACAATCAAATTATAGTGGATGTTTTGGACGCTTATAAAGAAGGAAGAAAGATTTTAGTTTTGACTGAACGAACAGATCACATAAAGTTGCTGCATAAAGCCCTTGAGAATAAGATAAAACACTGCTTTGTATTACATGGGCGCGTATCAAAAAAACAAAGAACAAGGATTCTTTCTACGCTGGAAGGTCTTGATGATAAAGCACCACGAGTTCTTATGGCTACAGGACGTCTAATCGGTGAAGGGTTTGATCATCCACCATTGGATACTCTGATACTCACTATGCCGATTTCGTGGAAAGGCACTTTACAGCAGTATGCAGGAAGATTGCATCGGGATCATGCCGATAAAACAGATGTTCGCATTTACGATTACGTTGAAAAAGATCAACCACAGCTCAGGCGTATGTGGAAAAAGCGTCAGCGTGGTTATCGGACAATGGGCTATAAAATCGAATAGCTTTCACATTAAAAAAGAAATAATCATAATTTTCCCTGTCTTTTCTTACCTTGACAAGGTTGCATGATATCGTATTATGTTTTATGGTGATTTCATGCATAACGTAAACCACTGGTTAGAACAAGCTCGGTATGATCTTGATACAGCGCATGCAATGCTTAATTCTAAACGCTACCTTTATGTGGTATTTTGTTGCCAGCAGGCAATAGAAAAGTCAATAAAGGCGATAATTCTGAGTAAGACTCAGAAATTTCCACCCAGACTGCATAATCTTTTACGTTTAGCAGAAATTGCAGAGATAGAAATTGAAGAAGATACCCGGGCATTTCTTGGAGAACTCTCTGCTTAATTATATTCAAAAGCGATATCCTGATGAGATCGAGCAGATTAATAAAGCAATTTGTTTAGCAACTGCCCGAGAAATTTTTCAAAAAACCAGGGAGACTGTAGAGTGGCTGTCCTCAATACTGAAATAAAAAGACGTGTCCTTACTGCAGCATGGTTTATGAATACAATTCTTCCTGTTCGGGCGGTATATGTCTTTGGCTCACATGTTGAGGGAACAGCAGACCGATACAGCGATATTGACATTGCCTTCTTTCTGGAGGGTGTTGAAAATTGGGATATAAACCGGCGGGCACAGGTAATATTCAAGATTCAGGAAAAGGCCGGGCTTGACCTTGAACCCCATTTCTTTCCTGCGCATTCCCATCAATACCCTGAGAAAGGAAGTTTTGCTGAACATATTATTAATCACGGCATTCAAATTGATCAAGACAAAATATCCGCTGGTTCTTTCCACCGCTGAAAACCCGTTGATTATCAGGTGTCTATTCTGGAGATCTGCAGAACATCGGCATCTAAAGTTTGAAGAGTAAAGTTTAAAGAGTGAAATTTTCATATTATCTTGAATGATTTTCACTTTAAGTTATTATTTTAACTGAATGTTACCAAAAATTATAAAATCAACAATATAATGGAACCCAGAAAAGACGATGGCTGGTAAAATATCACCTATTCAAGGAGTTTAATAATGCACAGAACAATTAAAGAAAGTGATTGGAAATATCTGAGAAAAAGACAAGATGACATGCTGAATACCCTTTGCTTAATAATTAACCAAAAAGCTAAGGCAATCGTTGAGTCCACTGGAAAATCCGAACATAAAAAATATCTGTGGCTGTATAATCATATTAGAAAGTCCGATAAAATTATTGCCGATTGTTTTAATGACTGGAGTCGTTCAGATATGTTGCTAAGAATCCCCCTGCTTCGCTATCACGGGCTTATTACAGACGAAGACCTGAATAATATGTCTCAGGATATTACTGACGTCATAGAACTTTTCAATAAATAAAGGGAAGCTACTCATATAATAATGCCCTCTATAGTTTTTACTATAAAAATATTTGCGTTGAAAAGCAATATCATTTCGTACAGAATAAAGTATAATTTCAAAATAGAATTTTAATTCAGGGGACTGAAATTAATGGTGGGGGATGTGAATAATATAATGCAATCTATTTTTTTATGGCATAAGGCTTCAAAACAAAAGGACAACGAAAATATTAGAGATTTAGTCGAAAGGACCGTAGCAGGTAAAATCCACGAAACAGAAAAATTCCGTGGACCAGAAATCATCTTTGTATCGTTTGCGTTAGAAGATAAGCATCAGTTTGATCTACTCAAAAATCAGTCTCTAAAGACGAAGAAAGCATTTCATTATATCAGTATACCTGTGGAAAATGTAGATACCCCTGAGTGGAAAGAAAGAGCCCGCACTCAGATACAGCGCTCAGATGCAGTTCTTGTGTTAGTCAGCAGGAATTCTTTGAGATCCGACAAACAGAAAAAAGAAATAACCCTTGCGAAAGAAGAAAACAAGCGGATGTTAGGTATTTGGGCATATACCCGAGACGGGACTAAACTTAAAGGGGTAAGGACCGTTCTCTGGACCCCTGATGCGATAAGAAAATTCATTGACAGGCCAATAGCTGAAACATTAAAAAATGTGTTCAGAGTCCTGTTGGAATTGATCTTATACCCTTTTTGATTTCTTTTGGCAAAGTCAATCCTGGAAAACAGATTATTCAACAGAATGTTACAGGGTGCGCCAGGAGAAGCTTTTAGATTCTTGCCGGTTAAAGTCCGGCATAGGTAAGGTTTAACCACCCTCTTATCAGTCAAGGCGAAAGCCTTTTCTATGAGAGCATGGTTGAAGAGCCCGTTGCCGGGACAGCACTCTCGAATATTTCTGATTTTTAAGGTGGTCGCAATTTGCGACCACCGCCTCTGAAAATACAAATACCCTGAGGAGTCAGAAGTCAGAATGGGAAAGAACAAAGAATAAGAATGTATCACGCGAAGCTCGCAAATCCCGCAAATCCGCCAGAGTGAACTTCAGGAAGACAGAAAATCAGACCGAAAAAAAGAAGATATAATAAGGATATACATGAAGAAACAGAGAAGATACCGGAAAAAGATAAAAGAGAAGCAGACTCCAGAAAAAGAGAACAGTATCTTTATTTGGTGTTTTTCCTGAAAGCCCCTATTCTAACGGAGATAAACAAATAGAATCTGACATTAAAATAAGAAAGATGTATAACTTCACCAGCAATCATGTTTTCGCGTATCAGGCTGAATATTGTATAATGAACTCAAAAATTGATGAATGGCTGATGGCAAGTGATGATAATTGAGTCTTTCAATAAAGCGATGTATACATGAATATCTTTGTTCTTGACCTCGATATTGAAAGGTGTGCGCGTTATCATTGTGATCAGCATGTTATCAAGATGATCCTGGAAAGTGCCCAGATTGCCTGTTCAGCCCTGAATGAAAAAGGATTTAAGACGCCTTACCGGTCTACCCATGTAAAACACCCGTGTGTGCTCTGGGCTGGAGCTTCTTTTGACAATTTGCAGTGGCTCCTGAAACTGGGAAGAGCTCTGAACAGGGAGTACCAGTACCGATACCAGGTATCCAGGAACCACAAATCAATGGCGGTGTTTGATGAAATTCAGGGGATGAAGTTTGAATCCATAGGACTCACCGAATTCCCCCAGGCTATGCCCGAGCAGTACAGGGTGCCCGGAGATCCGGTACAGGCTTATAGAAATTATTATGTGGGTGAAAAACTGCCGTTTGCCAGATGGACCAGAAGAAGAAAGCCTTTCTGGATAAAACAAATTGCGCAGCAGCAAAGCCTTGCAGCGGATATCAAAAACGGTACAGCCAAAAACTGACCTCATTAAACAATTTTTTCTTTGTGAGTGTAAAGGCAGAAATAGGGTAAGAGGCCCGGCATAACACACCAGACATTTTGCGTTGATATACAGAAATAATTCTGTTAACAGATAAGAGTCCCTCATGCCGGCGCGAGTGCTGGCACCACCAATGATGAAAATAAAAAAAATCCAGAAAGTATCACGCTCGCAAAGACGCAATATCATACCACGGAGAAGAAATAGGGAATGAAGATAAAGACCGCAAAGGTTAAAAAAGAACTCAAAACAGATGAATGTTTTTTGAAAAAGAAAGATTCCAGAAAAGAATGCATCACGCGGAGTCGCAAATCCGCCAGAGTGAACTTTCAGGAAGTCAAGAAATACACAGAATCCATACAAACACGCAAAGTCAAAAAAGCTCGCAAAAAAGACCATTACATACATTTTGAAAGAAACGTCAAATTATCTCAGGGTAGAGACGCAATATTTTGCGTCTCAAAAAGGTTTTATTTTCAGAGGAGTTATTCACGCCAACTCAGAGTTGGCGCCACCAATCATGAAAATAAGAATTAGAAGCCGGTATCACCATAGACGGATTTTCAGAATAAGAACAAGATGCCGATTCCGCCATAGGCGGACTGTAAGTCGGGGATCGGCGCTCCCAGGAAGGCAGAAATACACTCATGAAGTGATAGTTTTTATAACGACGTATACTATATTTTGAAGAGTTTATTTTCAGA
>PWGE01000029.1 GCA_003554345.1 Candidatus Sumerlaeota bacterium
CAGCGGCGTGCATATTGTGTATACTAAAAAAAGGGGGTTGGTACGTTTAACGGGGCCTCTCAAACAGAATCATACTATAGGTTTTTTACTTGATCAAAATGCTGGCAAAAGAGGGATGAAAGTCCCCTTTTTAGGTTTTCCCGCTTCTACTTTTACGGGGCCGGCACTGCTGTGTGTGCGCCGGAATATTCCTTTCTTTTTTGCTTATTCAGTTCGTAAAGAGGATGGCACTTATGAGGTGATTCTGGAGGATCTTGTCTATCCAGAGGCGCTTTCTGATAATAAAAGTGATGCAAAGGCAGCGGTAGAAGATATATTGAGACTGATGAACCAGAAAATTTCTGCAGCAGTCAGAAAACATCCTGAACAGTGGTTCTGGTTTCATAGGCGATGGAATAACTGAATGCAGGCTGCTGATAATTCATGGTTAAAGGTTTTTCTTTTTTTCTCAAACGGGAAACATCGCCTGGTGCCCTACTGTAGATGAGAGTTTCGTTACTCCTCTTTCCTGTCGATTCTAATGAATCCTGACTGAATGTGCTCTTTATCTTTCTGAAGAGGATGCTAAGAGCCCGACGAATCCTTTTCAGGGAGTTCTTCTTCTGTATTCACTGCTCCCAGGCTGATGATAAATTTCATGCCTTCTTCAGTGGTGAGTGGAAGTCGAGTGATTTCGCTATCCGGTAAGATAAGCAGAAAACCCGATGTGGGATTGGGTGTGGTGGGTATAAAAACAGAAAAATATTGCTGGTCATTATTTAAACCCAGTTTTTCAGGGGTGGGAACACTGGAAGTGATGAATCCCATAGCGTGAGAACCTTTCTTGGGATACTCTACAAGAACGGTTTCTTTGATGAGAAAACGATCTCTGGAATACAGGGATTGACTGACCTGTTTAATACTGGTATATATTTTCTTGATAAAAGGAATGCGTGCTACCAGTTTCTCTAGAAATTCAAAAAGACGTTTACCGAAGTAGTTTTGCGTTATAAAACCCACTAGCAGTACAACAACCAGAAATAATATAAAACCTAAACCGGGTATGGCTGCAAGTGGTCCCAGGAACACTTCAGAGATATCATCCATCACCTCTATTACTTTTACTGCTATGAATATTGTTACTACCAGAGGAGTCAAAGCAGCTATTCCGGTGATAAAAGAACGCTTAAGAAGTTGTTTGATGCTTTTCATTGTATCTTCTCCAGGATTTTGTTTTGAAGAGTAATCATACTTTTTAGACTCGTTTCTTCCTCATGAGTATAACCGGCTAAATGGAGGAGTCCATGAATAAAAATATAGAGCAGTTCTCTTTGAAAAGAGGCATTATACTTTTTCGCATTTTCCCCTATTGTCTTTGTTTCCAGAAAGATCTCTCCCAGAAGTTGAAATGTCTGCTCTTCTGTTTCATATTCCTCGTGATAGGGAAAACTTAAAACATCAGTAGATGAGTCTCTCTTTTTGAACTGGCGGTTTATTTCCTTCATTTCTTCAGGTAATACAAAATGCACCATTATCAAAAAGGGGAGATTGCCTGCTGGGGTAGTAAAGTATTGTAATGTTTCTTCAGCTGCCTTTTTGAGTAAAATTTCGTTGATATCATCTGGAAGATTCGTGATCTCCAGATGAAATCTTTTTCTGTTCTCTGTCATAATTAATGCGCTTTTTTAAGTATTTTTGATGGTAAAAATTAATAATTTCGCGTCGTAAAATAGTAAGTTGCCTGAAGGTAAGAGGTGATTCGTCAAACTGTCCATCTTTAAGACGTTCATCAATAATTTTTGTAACCTTTTGGGTTATAATTTCACTGTTTACTTCGTCCAGAGATTTCATGGTTGCCGAAACAGCATCGGCAATGTGCAGGATGCCTGTCTCAAGGGATTGAGGTTTAGGACCATCATACCGGAACTCTTTTTCATTGATAATACTCTGTGAATTCTGAGAAAGGGCTTTTTGATAGAAAACTTCCAGCCGAGTGGTGCCATGGTGTTCCCTGATGAAGTTGACAATAGAATCCGGCAACTTGTATTTTTCAGCTATTTCAAGGCTGTATTTAACATGATCTTTGATTATCCTGGCACTTTCAAAGGGCTTCAGTTTGTCATGAGGGTTTTCATCCTCTTCTTTTTGATTTTCAGTAAAAAACTTCGGATTTTTTATTTTTCCTATATCATGATAGAGAGCTCCTGCTTTTAAAAGAAGAATATCTATGGGGAAGTGGTCCTGGAGATTTTCTATCAACTGTGAAACCTCCAGTGAGTGCTCAAACGTTCCGTAGGCTCTATTCTTGAGTTTGGTTAATAGCTCGTACTGGGGATTGGTTATTTCAAGCAATCTCATAAAGGTGGACATGCGAAACATCTGTTCGAAAACAGGACAGATCACCAGGGTGAGCGATCCACTGAGAATACCGTTGATAATGCCCAGCAATCCATGTCCCAGTCTATTGGTTTCCGGGGTGTCGAGATATCCGAGTAACACCACAATTAAGCCAAAAGTGGTTCCACTGGCGAGTCCGGCAAGAAGGAGATCCTTACGTTCTTTTATGCGGTTGCTTAAAAGAAGAATAATGAGGCTGCTGAAAAGAGTGGTAACAAAGATTTGCAAACTTAAGTGACTCATAAGGGAGTAATATAAAGAACCGTTTATAGCAAGAATCAGGGCGGACTTTTTCCCCAGTATGGTGAAATTCAATAGAGTGGCCAGAGGTGCCATGATAAGGTATTGACCCCAGGAAGGATAAGCAAGAATGAAGAATCTTCCAATAATAACAACCAGGATAGTCGCCAGCGAGCTTAAGAAAAGATTTTTGGTCGTTAATTTAAAATCGGGTATATAAAAACGGAGTAATACCAGCTGTAATATGAGATTAAAAAGAATGAAGACAAAGTAACCAGCATTTAAAGGAAGGCGATACCTGTCGATTGTTTTATCAAGCTCGGATAAAATATGATGCTTTTGTTCACTGACCTGATCCCCCACCCGGACAATCATTTCGCCTCTTCCCACCCAGTACCTGATGGTGCCTATATCATCCAGAATTTCTTGCGTTTTTTGCCGGGTTAATTGAGCATTATAATACATGTTTGCAGATGTTATTGCTTCAAATACAGGATAAAGGTCGCCGGCTCCTCTTTCTGTCAACATGCGTCGAAAACGGTTGAGTGCTTCATTTCTTGTTGCAAAAGAGCGCGGTGGTCGAACCTCTTCCTCTGTATCAGCATCTTTGGCTATCATGAGGTTATTTCTTATATCATTCTGGGCCGTATGTTTTTCCTGAGAATTGCTGACCACGGCATTGTGAAAATAAAGGTCGATTATGAGAGAACGTAAAGAGGAGATAAGGTTATGGTTAGTAGCATTGGACAAGATATATTGAGCTGTGTCTTCGGGTATTTCAATGTTAAACTGCTGCTGGGTTTCAGTTTGAATCCGCTGAATCTTTTCACTCGTGGTAAGATCATCCTTTTCGTCCATTTCTGCACTGAAACTAAAAACTTCTTCTATAAAGGATACCATTTCGAAAGCATTTTGTCTGTCCCAGGTATAATAACGCTTTCGTCGAAGTTGAGTGACTTCTGCCGCCAGTTGCTGGCGTTCTATATCTTCTACCCTGGTGGAAAGGGGGCTGACAATATCTTTATCCGCTGTTTCTCCTGGAGCATAGACTTCGAAACGGGATATAATATAAGGGGAAATTAAGACAAGATAAATGATTGATACCGCTAAAAGAGCGGCATAAAAGGATAAGGGTAGAGATTGAAAGCGTTGCTTGATGGAATGACAAAGGGATATTACCCTATGAATTTCTGCTCTCATTGCTTTCGTATGCCTCGATTATTTGCTGGACAAGTTCATGACGAACAACGTCTATTTGAGAAAAGGTGACAACCTTTACATTTTTAATGGAAGAAAGAATGCGTTCGGCATGAATAAGTCCTGACTGTTGTTTGCTGGGAAGATCTATCTGAGTAATGTCTCCTGTAGCTACCACCCTGGAATCATTACCCATTCTGGTGAGAAACATTTTCATTTGATCAATGGTGGTATTCTGTCCTTCGTCCAGGATAATAAAGGAACGGTTCAGGGTCCTCCCTCTCATAAAAGCAATTGGAGCCACTTCAATGAGACCACGGTCAATGAAGTCTTCTGTCTGCTGGGGAGTGAGAATGTCATAAAGAGCGTCATATAAGGGCCGTAAATAAGGGTTTACCTTTTGTACCAGGTCGCCGGGAAGAAATCCCAGCTTTTCCCCGGCTTCCACTGCCGGACGAACCAGGATGATTCTTTCCACTTTTTTGCTCATCAAAAAGTCTATAGCAACTGCTATTGCCAGATATGTTTTGCCGGTACCTGCCGGTCCAATGGCAAGTACCAGGGGGTGATCTTTCATGGCTTTAATATATTGGTGTTGGTTCTTGGTCCTGGGAGTTATTCGACGCTTGGAGCCGGCAATAACCACTTTGTCTTTGAAGTACCGGGAAATATTTTCCTGTTCATCGGTTTGGTTGATTTCACATTGTTGAATGATGTACCGTAAACGACGGGGTGAAAGAGATTCTCCGATTTTTAATAACTGGAAAATCTGTTCCAGACATTGTTTGATCAGAGGTTCGTCTTCAGGGGCAACCTTTACTTTAAGCTGATTGCCACGGACAATAATATCTGCTTTTAATTTTTCTTCCAGATAGTGAATATTTTTATCAGCAGGACCGCATAGTTCCCTGATAAGCATTGCATCAAGAGTGTATTCGAGCATATTTGTCAAAGTCTCAGCCCCTTATGTTTTTTTCTTTGTTTTTTAACTCAACAAAACGTGCGGCAATACTGATGGCTACCTCTACAGGGGTACGTGAGGGCAAAGGAATCCCGATAGGACTGTCTACTTTTTCCAGCTCATCCCCTGGTATCCCCTTTTTCTCAAGTCTCTCAAAAATTTCTTTTACCTTATTCTTACTTCCGATCATTCCCAGATAGGCTGGTTGAAAGGGAAGGCAATTCTTCAGGCATATTTCATCATGTTCATGGGAATGGGTGATAATTACCACACAGTCCTGTGGGCGAATACTTACTGTTTCCGCTATGGTGTGATAATCGATAACCTGCACAGGAAAAGGACGTTTTGCCGCATACTCGTGGCGATTATCGTAAATGCGAAGGGAGATGTCCATTTTACTTAAAAGAGGACGCAGTTCTTCACATATATGTCCCGCTCCGAAAATGTGACAGGTGAACCAGTTGCCCACCGGTTGAAAAAATACTTCGGCTTTACCTCCGCATTGCATGCCAAACTTGTTTCTTGTGAGTTGAAATACTTTCTTATATGGTGGAAAATGTTGAGAGAGACGTTCTTCCATCTCCTGTCGCACCTCGTATTCTATTTTTCCTCCTCCAATAGTGCCTAATACCTCTTTTTTACGCATAAACATCATTGAACCGGTTTTCTGAGGCACAGAACCTTCAGTGCCAGTCATGATGGCAAGGATACCTTTCTCGTTTTCCTTGTAGGTTTGAAGAAGTGCTTTATATATTTCTTGTGCCGAGTTCATTGTAAAATTTCTTCCTGGGTTGAAAACGGTATTTTAGAAGTGTTTTTACAGCTATAACAAAATCCTTCCACCCTATTTTTTTACCTTCTTCTATAGTTCGGGCTTGATAACTGATGGGCACTTCTATAATATTTTCATTGAGTCGAAGCACCTTTGCTGTTATTTCGGGACAGAATTCGAACCCCTGGCATTCTAAACGAACAGAAAAAATTACATCACGGTGAAAAGCTTTATAGGCAGTTGCTTCGTCTGTTAGCCGGTGCCAGTATAAAAGAGAAACAAGCCAGGCTAAAAGTTTGTTTGCGACCAGATTGGGTAAACGCATGTTTTTTTCTGTTCCCAGAAATCTTGAACCATACGAAACTTTTGTTTTACCTTCCATAATAGGGTTAATGACTTTGATAATATCTTCTGGATTGTATTCAAGATCCGCATCCTGGATGATAATGATCTCTCCGGTTGCTTTGGCAAGTCCTGACCGAATGGCAAATCCTTTACCGTAATTTTCAATATGGTGAATAACTATGGTATCAGGATGCTCTTTTTCTTCCTGGCACAGGATCTCATATGTTTTATCCTGTGAACAATCATTGACCAGAATCAATTCTTTCTCAAAAGGTAGTTGGCGTATTTGTTGGAGGACGGTAGGTAGAAATTTTTCCTCATTATAAATGGGTATTATAATGGATGTTTTCATTTATGCCGCCTTTCCTGTTTTTAATAAGCTCGCGCAAAATAGACCCATCGGGTATCTCCTTCGTCACACCATATGCATGATGTATCATGAGATGGCTGATCAAAGGGGATGCAACGGATAGTAGCTTTTGTCCGGTCTTTTATATGTTCTTCACATGATGCCTTTCCACACCAGGGGGAGTATATAAAGCCTCGTTTTTCTTCCATCACTTTCTGGAATTCCTCGAAATTCTCGGTACGGCTGGGGTTTTTCTCTCGAAATTCTAAAGCCTGTTTAAACATGTTTTGCTGGATATCTTCAAGCAAATCTCCGAGCTGTTTTTCAGGATTTGCCAGCGGTAAGCTGTTTTTTTCACCGTTATCACGCCGTACCACCATCATCTGGTCCTTTTGCAGATCTCGTGGTCCTACCTCTATACGTAAAGGGACACCCTTCATTTCATATTCATTAAACTTCCAGCCAGGTGTGAATTTGTCATTGTCGTCGAGTTTGACTCGAAATGTATCTTTCATTTTATCATATAGCTCTCTTACTTTTGCCAGTACTTCTTCACGCTGTTTTTTTACCAGGATAGGAATGATAACTATCTGGTAAGGAGCAATGGAAGGAGGGAGACGGAGTCCTCTTTCATCACCATGGGTCATTATTACTCCTCCAATAAGGCGCGTGGAAACCCCCCAGGATGTTTGCCACACGTATTTCTCCTGCTGGTCTTCATCCAGATATTTGATGTCGAAAACGCGGGCAAAATGCTGCCCCAGGTTATGAGAGGTCCCGGCTTGCAGGGCTTTCCCATCTTTCATCAGGCCCTCGATACAATATGTTTTTTGTGCCCCGGCAAATTTTTCACTGTCAGATTTTAATCCTTTGAGAACGGGCATTGCCAGCACATTTTCAGCAAATTCTGTATATACATTCAGCATTTTCAAAGTCTCTTCCTGTGCTTCTTCTTCTGTTCTATGAGCAGTATGTCCTTCCTGCCAGAGGAATTCCGTAGTTCTCAGGAATAAGCGGGTCACTTTTTCCCATCGAACCACGTTTGCCCATTGGTTGATTAATACAGGCAAATCGCGATAAGAACGTATCCATTTGGCATAGGTGCTGCAAATGATGGCTTCAGAGGTGGGGCGGATACCTAACCGCTCTTCCAGCGGTTCTTCGCCACCCTGGGTAACCCAGGCTACTTCTGGTGCAAAACCCTCCACATGGTCCGCTTCCTTTTGAAGTAAACTTTCCGGACAGAAAAGAGGGAAATAGGCATTTTGATGTCCCGTCTCTTTTATTCGCCGGTCAAGCGCTTGCTGTATGTTTTCCCACAGGGCATAGCCATAGGGCTTAATGATCATGCATCCTTTGACAATGAAATAATCAGCCAGGTCTGCTTTTCGTACTACATCGATATACCATCGGGAAAAGTCGTCTTCCTGATCCTGTATTTCTTGTACATATCCTTTGTCGTCTTTTTTCATAAGTTACTCTCCTTTCTTTTCGTCATTGTTTGTTTCCATTTCGCAATGGGTTAACATGCCACCCCGGATGTTATAAGTGAGCTTGATTTTCAGGTAAGAAGGGTGCAAGACCTTTTGAAGGTCGG
>PWGE01000450.1 GCA_003554345.1 Candidatus Sumerlaeota bacterium
CCCTGGTTGGAAACAGTCAGGGTATACATTTCTGTTTCTATGGTTACTGTTTCTTCAGGGACTCTTTCAACCTCAGGAGGGTCGGGTTCAGGGTCTGGTTCCGGCTCCGGTTCGGGGTCTGGTGTCGGCTCTGGTTCTTCCGGTGGTTCCGGTTCTGGAAAGGGTTCTTCAGGAGGATCTACTTCTTCCGGTGCTTCTTCGGCCGGAGGCGTGGGGGGATGTTCCGGAGGTGGTGCCACTCTCTGGAAAATCATCAGGACAATAAAGGCAGATATAATAAAAAGTATCATGCGTTTTGATTCACTCATCGTACAAACTGCGCCTCCGGTTTTTTTGAGAAGAGAAGAATTCTCAATATTGAACCAACAGTATATCAAATAGCCAGCAGTTTTCAATATGAAGGGCTATGTGCTGAGTCCATGGCGACTTATTAAAAAATGTTTTTTGTTCTAACCAGCAAGACTCAGTTGCAAAATCATAGTATATGACAACTTCTATTGCAGGAAGAACTATTCATTCTTACTCCTCATACGGCAGAAAACATCTTATCTTTCCGGGATAAGATGGTTGGATGCCGGCAATGTTTTGAATAAAAACGCAAAAAGAGAGCCTGGAAGAACCCGGTGTTCCATTATGTCAGAAAAAAATCATGTGGCGATAGAATTTCCCGTTTTACTTCTCAGGTCTTAAGAAGGTGACAGTGACACCCTGCATGCGCGGTATGAATCGAATCGTACTAAAGTATTTACGGGTGTTGAGGAAATGAGGAAACATATTCCCGGTCTTTTCTGGCAGGTACTTTTCAAACTTGTTGTTTTCAAGAAATTTATTGACAGGATGTTCGTTTTCTTCTTTCAGAATGGATGATGTGATATAAACCAGTTGTCCTTTTTCAGAAACAAACTCTGCTGCTTCCTCCAGCAGTTCTCTTTGTAATGTCATTAATTCCCCCAGTTTTTTTCTGCTGAAGAGAAGTCGCTTTTCAGGATTTTTATCCAGGTTTCCAGTACCTGTACAGGGCACATCAACTATTACGGTATCATATTTCTGCTTCCCGGAGTCCCCTAATTCTTTGCGGCTGACTGTCTGAATATTGCTGAATCCGGCTGCACGGGCCCGTAATTTTACTTCTTTTACCATATCTTCTTTGTGTTCGGTAGCTGTTATTGAACCCTTGTTATGCATACATATTGCGTAACCCAGTGTTTTACTGCCGTATCCTGCACAATAGTCCAATACGCTGGTACCCGGTTTGGGATCGACACACTGGACTGCCAGCTGAGTGGCATCATCCTGTATTTCGAAAAGTCTTTCCTTATAATCTTTTAGTTCATGCACATCATGTATGCCACGTATATGGATGCCCCACTTGTTGAAGGGACTTTTCCGGGCATTTATCCCGGCGCTTTGAAGTCTTTTTAACATTTTCTCTCGAGTGATGGCCGAGAGATTTACCATCAGATGGCGGGTTTGATATTTTTCAATAAAATCAGAAGAGGGCGGGCGAGTTCTTTCTGTAACAGAAAGATAGTTGTTTGAGAAAAAACGGATATCTTTTACCGGTAATAAACGAAGGAGTGAATGAAGAAAATGGGGGGAGTACTGGACCTTAAGGGTCTTAAGCAGTTCCATCTTTGTGCCCAGTTGCCAGCCGAGAGAGAGGGGGTCCTGGCCTTTACGATATTTCTGGCCCAGTGAATGGTAAGCATCTCTGCTTTTATGGAGCATTGCTATAAGTTGATCCAGGTTGAAATCAGGGAACAGATGAAGCTGTTTGACTATTTTCATGGTGTAATTTGTAGAGTAATCAAGAAGCGTGTGAACAGTAAGAACCCAGGCAGAATACACCTTTTCCTGCAATTCAAAACGAAATTGTTTATGAACAAGGTCAAAGCGGTAGAAATAGTTTTCAACAGCCCGGCTCAGAAAGGAGCAGACCCATTTTTCTTCCGCTGTTCCAAACGTGTGCTTTCGAATAAGCAGGGCTAATTCTTTATCTGTTACCGGAGGGTTTTGAAGGCGCTCTTGCAGATAGTCGGCTAAAAATCTGGCCCAGTAATTGGAAGTTATTCGGGGCTTGTTCATAAAGGTTCTCCTGTTTCAAAATGAAGATGTTCTGTAATATCAAACTCGGTTTCTTGCAGGGCAGGGGATAGTTTTAGAGTAACTGAGATGTTAAAATTTTCCGTGAGATCCTCAGTCATTTCCTGAAAAAGCGGTTGAAAACCGGTAGGAATATACAGTAAAAAATCAAAGATATTTTGTATTTCATAATAGTGAAGAATAACGCGGCGAACCGCTAAGGCCTGGAAAAAAGCATTGGGATAATGGCCACTGCCTTTACAACACGGACATGTTTTAAGAAAAACCTGCTTTAAGGAAGAGTGCTTTCTTTTTCGTACAATCGTCATTAAACCCACATCATTGACTCCGATAACTTCTGAAGGAATAAGACTTTTCGCAAGTTCTTCTCGCAAAAGGGCGCAGACTGTTTCGATTTCCACTTTCTTTTTCAGGTCGATAAAATCGATCACAATTAAACCCCCCAGGTTACGAAAACGAATCTGACGGGCTATCTGAACAGCGGCTTCCCTGTTGATATGATCGGCGGTAGCCTGTAATCCTTTTTTTGTTCCTGAAAAACGTCCTGAATTGACATCAAGTGTTGTCAGGAAAGGTTTTTCACTGATAAGAATATACCCTCCTGAAGGAAGCCAGCACTTATTTTTAAGTGAGAGCTCGATGGCTCTGTTTATCCCATATTTTTCAAAAAGATCTGTCCGCTTTTCATAATGAATATCGGGCTTTTGACTATCAGGTATCTCTGCAAAGTGTTCCTGTACCTCCTGGTAAAGTGCCCGGTTATCAGTATGTACAGCTTCGAAAAGAATACTGGCGGCATCACGGAGCCAGAAAAAAATGTGGCTTTTATCCTGGTGCACCAGGCCGGGCTTTTTTTTCGTTTCCAGCTTTTCTTCGATTGCCGACCATTTTGCCTGCAACTTTTTCGCTTCTTCCAGAAGTGTGCTGTCATCCAGATTAAAAGCAGCAGTACGGGCAATAAAACCACCCTTTTCAGATGACAGGTTCTCTAAAAGAGAAAAGAGTCGTTCACGTTCTTCGCCTTCTATCTTCCTGGAGACTTTTTGAAAAGAGGTATAGGGAAAATAAACCAGGTATTTCCCGGTAAGGAAAAATTCATTGGTAAGCTTCACTCCTTTTTCAGGAGTTTCTTCTTTTTGAACCTGAACAAAAAGTCGTTCACCGGCTTTAAAATCCTGACATCTGTCTTTTTCCGGAAGAAAGAGGTAGCCATTTTTATCCCGTCCAATATCCACAAATACCGCCTGTAAGCCAGGCACAACGTTGTCCACTTTTCCCAGGTAGATATCTCCGATACGGGGTTTATTACTTCGTGTCCAGACATACAATTCCACGGCCTGGTCTTCTTCGAGAAGGCAGATCTTTTCTTCTATATTATTTCTGGAAAGGAGGAGGGTGCGGGACAGTGTCGGTTCGTTCATAAAGCAATTTTTCTTTTGTTAAAATTTAAAAAGAGCTGTACTTTACGAACATAATATGGTGTATCACCTTTATTTAACAGGGAACGAAACTTTTTTTTGGGGCCTTCTACATCAATTTCAAAAATATTCGATGATGGCCGGGATACAGCCTGAATGCTATCATCATGAATTTTGCGGAAATCTTCTTCAGCAATGAGAGGATCCTTCTCAAAAGTGGTACGGTAACGGCTTACTATTTTTTGTTTGTTAAGGTTAGGAGTGTTCCGGGGCAGAGGCAGAAGTTTACGGAATGAGTAGCCGGCGGGTGAACTCTGGTTGAGTTTTTTGAGAGATTCCCCGGGCTCTATGGGTTCGCTTAAAGGAAGTTCCAGAATTTCACAGTCACTTTCCCAGAAAATGGGAAGGGCGTCATAAAAACTTATTTTTACTTTAGGGTTATACCCCTGTGAGTAGAGGAGGGGAAGATGTGCCCGTCGAAGAATGAATTCAATGTTTCGAATAAAATCCAGGTGACCGATATAGCTTGCGGGAAAGTGTTTGGTGAGGAGTAACCAGTACCGGTAAGTTTTGGGAGTTGTTTCCATGAGATGGGCACGAGGTAGTGGTTCAATCTTCTCCCGAGAGGCGATAACATTTTTATGAGAAGGAGCGCAGGCCCCACAACCATAACATCCCTCTTTTCTGCAGGAGGGTCTTTCCTTATTTTCCTGTGAGGTATGATATTCTTCGAGAAGGAATTCTCTGTCTATACCGGCATCAATATTATCCCATGGCAAGGGGTTTTCTGGTAAGTAAGGGCGGTGTGCATCATACCCGTGTTTTTTCTCAAAATGACCGAGAATAGAGTCCCATAGTTCGGGTTGAAAGGCATCATCCCAGGTGTCCAGGTAAGCACCTTTATTGACGGCTTCCAGAATGACTTCTGAAGCCCGGCGATCGGCTCGCGCCAGGAAGGCTTCTACCCGGTTCATGGTCAGATCAGGATATTTTATTGAAACATGTTGTAATTTGCGGCATTCCCTGCGCATGGCGTGTATTATTTCAAAATAATATTCTCTGTCATGATGGGGCGCCCACTGGAAAGGTGTATGAGCTTTGGGAATAAAAGGAGCTACAGATACGTTAATTTGATAACGCTTATGATATTGAGAGGCAATATCATTTGCTTTCCTGATAAGGGAAATAATACCTTCTATATCAGCTTTTTCTTCCCCGGGTAACCCAATCATAAAATAGAGTTTGAGAACCTGCCATCCCCTCGAAAAACAAAGTGAGATGGTCTCAAATATTTCTTCGTCAGTGAAATGTTTATTAATTATCCTGCGCAATCTTTCGGTGCCTGCTTCCGGGGCGAAAGTAAAGCCTGCTTTGCCCCGTTGGAGCGCGGTGTCTTCAAGCTGAGTGGTGAACTTTTCAATGCGCAGAGAAGGGAAGGACAACTTTACATGATATTGCTCCAGAAAAGGAGACAGATTACGAATTATATCAGATAAACAGGTATAATCGGCAATACTCAGGGAAAGGAGGCTGACCTCATTATATCCCGTGATGGTAAGACCACGTAAAATTTCTTCGCTGAGGCGGCGGGGATTTTTTTCGCGAAGTGGACGGTTTACATACCCTGCCTGACAGAAACGGCACCCATTTAAGCATCCCCTTGCTGTTTCTATGACCAGTCTGTCATGAACAGGCTTGATGGAAGGAATCAGGTACCATTTGGGAAAAGGACTTTTATTGATATCGAACACTCTTTTCCTGACCTGTTGTTCAGTTCCTTCTTCAACCTCATAACCCTTGAATTGACCGCTTTTATCATAGAGTGGCTTATACAGGGAAGGTACGTAAATCCCCTGAATTTTTGATAAACGACGCAGTTTTTGGCTGCGGGAAGAAGAATCTTTCTCAAGCAAATCGGCGATTTCTCCAAAGACTTCTTCTCCATCTCCGAGAATAAAAGCATCGATAAAGTCTGCATATGGTTCCGGATTATAAGCCCCCGTGCCGCCGCCCAGTATAAGAGGATCTTTCTCGCCCCGGTCCTTTGCCAGTATGGGCACTCCGCTTCGTTCTATCATCTTTACCATAGTAGTGCAGGATAATTCTGTCTGTAATGTGAAACCGATGCAATCAAACTCTTTTCCTGGTTTTTGAAAATACAGCGAAGGAATCAAAGCGTCCCGGGATTCTAAAAATTCCATGATGGTTTGATCGGGAGCAAAAATACGGTCTACCACAAGAGAGGTTTTCTGGAGCATGTAATTGTACAGGGCATGAAAGCCAAAATAACAGGTGCCTATTTCATACACATCAGGAAATGCCAGCAATATCTTCAACTTTTCAGGGGCCCATCGCTGTCTTTTCTGACTGTATTCAGAGTCAATATATCGTCCCGGTTTGGGAAGATTATAGGATTGGAGCCAGGACAGAAATTCATTCATGGAGCTAATTTAAAGAGTCCTTTTTTCCTGCAGCTTTTGCATTGACCCATGACAAAGGTGGTGCCGTCGCTCATCTCTTGCTGCGAGATAATGGTAATGGCTGGTGACTGGCATTTCATGCAGTGTATTTTTGATTGTGAGGTTCCTTCTTTCTGTGCATTCTGTTTTTGCGATGTTACCGGTATTTTTTTCTCTTCAGCTGTTTTTCTTCTGGCTGTTTTCGGTTCTTTTTTGGGGTCTTTTTCATGAAAAACCGGTTCAGATGTGGTATGGCTGCTATTCGGTATGAATGAATTGTAATTTACCCGGGAAGTTCTGAGTTTATATCCACAGATCAGGCAATTATCCATAAAGGATTCATTATGTTCTTTACAACGGGGACACAGGATCATTTGTAAACTCCCGGACTGGTTATAGTATGCAGATAAATATCAGATGTTTCCCAGTAAACTATAACGGTCGCCATCTGCAAAACGTCCTTCAGAGGCCCGCTTAACATAAGAAGGATCCTCTGAATAATCCAGAGCAGTATCCATAGTAATCAATTCTCTCTTATAGAGATCTACCAGTGAGTGGTCATAAGTCTGCATACCGGCTTCTCTGTTTTGCATGACCTGGTGCAATTCTTCCAGCTTATTTTCCCTGAGCAATTTGGCAACTGTTTTAGTGCCGACCAGTATCTCCAGGAAAGGAACCCGGCGTTCTCCATCTTTCTGTTTGATAAGACGCTGGGAAATAACACCTTTCAATGCCTGTCCCAGTTCCTGTCGTACTGATTCTCTTTCTTCGTGCTTAAAATAAGCTGAGATACGCTCGATGGTCATCTTGGCATTAAGGGTATGAAGGGTGGAAAATACCAGGTGTCCTGTCAGAGCGGCTTTCATTGTCATGCGGACGGTTTCCTGGTCCCGCATTTCACCTACCAGAATCACATTGGGGTCCTGTCTTAACACGTGGGTAAGAGCGGTGTCAAAACTTTCAGCATCCTGACCGATTTCGCGCTGCTGAATAAAACTTTTTTTGTCGTCGTAGGCAAACTCCACAGGGTCTTCAATGGTGATAACATGACGACTCTGATTTTGATTTATGTCTTCTATCATAGTTGCCAGGGTCGTTGATTTACCGCAGCCGGATGGACCGACAACCAGAACCAGCCCGCTTTTGCTGCCCGCTAATTTTGAAAGAGTTTCTCCGGGAAGATTGTAGCTATTATAATCAAGATGTTTTTGGTTGACAAAGCGAATGGCAAAACTGACTGTTCCGCGCTGGAGAAAGATGTTAATCCGCAATCGGACTTTGTTCCACTGGTAAGAAAAGTCCACACTTCCTTTTTTCTTGAACAAATTCATATGCCTTTTGGACAGCAGGTAGTCCATAAGTCCTTTCAGGTCTTGTGCCGTCATGGGCGGCATATCACTGAGAGGATGTAAATCTCCTGCCACGCGAATCTGAGGTGTTTTGTTGGTTTTTAAATGCAGATCGGACGCTTCCTTATCGTAGACGATTTGCAGGAGTTGGTAAAACTTTTCTTTATATTTTTTTGTTTCTTCTGTCATTATTTACCTCCTGTATATGAAAGATAGTGTTCCTGAAAATATTCCCCCAATTGTATCATAATTTTGCGTGCAAGAAACTTTTTAGACTGTTTTTCAATGAATTGTGTTTTGCTCTCTGGAAAAAGAAGATGCACTTCATTGAAGGGGGAAGAAAATGCCGGGTTCTGGGGGGATATAATGTTCAAAATAAGAGCATCAAAAAACTTTTTCTTTATTTTATTACGGGCATTTTCTAATGGTTGCTTGTCTTCAGCAGCAAAACCAATAGAC
>PWGE01000084.1 GCA_003554345.1 Candidatus Sumerlaeota bacterium
AGGGAGAAGATATAGAGGAAGCACGCCGCTTTTTAGAAGAAGCAACAATGGCTTTGGAAATAATAATTGAAGAATTTGGATTGCCGGAAGAAGTAACCCTTTTTCGAATCCACTGCCCTATGGCTTTTGATGATGAGGGTGCTGATTGGTTTTCTGATGAAGAGGAGGTGCTCAATCCGTATTTTGGTGAGGCGATGTTACGGTGTGGTGAGATTGAAGAAACACTCCCCTGATGTGACAAGTCTTTCATGATAACTTCAGGAAGGTAGAAAGATATGAAAACAATATCTCCCGGCAGATCTTCCCATGGGAAAATAAATAAAGAGATATAGCATGGTAAAACGCTTGATCCGCTTTTGTTTATATAGTCCATTTATTGTAGGTCTGATAGTTTTATTAACCATTTTGTTTGGATTAATGACAGCACCCTTTGATTGGGATCTGGGCTTTTTTCCTCGTGATCCTGTACCGGTCGATGCCATTCCGGATATTGGGGAGAATCAACAGATTGTCTTTACTGAATGGATGGGTCGTTCACCGGAAGATATCGAAGATCAAATAACATATCCGCTTACCATTGCCCTTATGGGTATTCCCCATGTTGAAGAAGTGAGAAGTTTTTCTTACTTTGGGTTTTCACAGATTTATGTGGTTTTTGACGAGGGAGTAGACTTTTACTGGTCTCGTAGCCGAATAATAGAAAAACTCAACAGTCTGCCGGCAGGTGAGCTTCCGGATGGAGTAGAACCGACCCTTGGTCCGGATGCTACAGCGCTGGGACAGATATTCTGGTACACTTTGCAGGGCCGTGATCCTCATGGAAATCCTGTAGGTGGCTGGGACCTGGAAGAACTGAGAACTATCCAGGACTGGTACGTTCGTTATTATCTGTGGGGAGCAAGAGGTATAGCTGAAGTTGCCAGTGTTGGTGGTTTTCAAAAAGAATATCAGGTTGATGTGGACCCCGATGCTATGCGGCAATACGGCGTTGATATAAAAAAGATTTCCCGGGCTGTTCGCCGCTCAAATCTGGATGTGGGTGCCAGGAATATTGAAATCAATCGGGCGGAATACCTTATCCGAAGCAGTGGTTTTGTCCAGGACAAAGAGGATATTGAGAATACTGTCGTAACCGTCAGAGAAAATATTCCGGTACGTATTAAAGATGTTGCAAAAGTAACAAGTGGTCCTGCTCAAAGACGAGGGGCACTGGATGTTGATGGATCAGAAGCAGTGGGTGGGGTGGTAACGGTGCGAGATGGTTATAATCCTCTGGAGGCTATTCATAATGTTAAAGAAGTGATTGCCGATATTGAACCTGGTCTCCCTCGTAAACCGTACATTGATTACGATAAGGTTACCTTTGCAGAAACGGCTGATTTCGCTGCACGCCATGGATTTCAGGGTTATAAAGATGGTGCTGTAAATGAAGAGGGTTGGTTGGAATGGCTGGACAATACAGATCATAACGATTGGCCTGATTGGATTACCATCAGCCAACTGGAAATTGTTCCTTTTTATGATCGCACTGAACTTATTTATGAGACATTGGGAACTCTTGGAACTGCCTTGAGCGAAGAAATACTGGTAACAATTATTGTTATAGTAGTTCTCCTGGGTCATCTGGCGAGTTCACTGCTTGTGAGTAGCGTCCTCCCTCTCTCTGTGCTGGCATGCTTTATCATGATGAAAGTGTTAGGCGTTGATGCTAATATTGTTTCTCTTTCGGGAATTGCTATTTCAATTGGTGCCATCGTTGATATGTCTATTATTATCTGTGAGAATGTTTTCCGACACCTCCAGGAAGCTCCACCTGATAAGGATAAGAAAAAGGTTGTTTTAGAAGGTGCTTCAGAGGTGGGAAATGCTGTGCTTACTGCGGTTTCTACCACCGTGATAAGCTTTATGGCTGTATTTACCATGACAGGGCCGGAAGGCCGGCTGTTTCGACCACTTGCTTTTACCTTTACCAGTATGCTGGTGGCTTCCATTCTTATTGCTCTTACAGTAATGCCGGTGGCGGGATATCTGGTATTTTCGTTGAAATTGTCCGGCAGAACGCTTAGAACTTTCTTCCTTTTATTGCTGGGAGGAGTTGGTTTCTCCCTGATTGTGATATGGCAATGGTTTATTGCGGGTGCCGTTCTTTTGCTCGCTGTAATCTGCTGGTTTAGCCGGGAATATCTCTCGGAAAAAGGGAAAAAGATTCTTTCTCGAGGCTTTCTTGTACTGCTGTCATTCTTTTTATTGTTTGTCCTCGCAGGATACTGGGAACCTCTGGGAGCAGAAGCGGGTAGAACCGGAAACCTTCTTTTCTTGGTTGTGGTGTTTGGTGGTCTTCTGGTTACCCTGGAGATGATAAAACGTTATTATCCCATTATATTGAGATGGTGTTTGCTTCATACAAAAACTTTTCTCGCCATTCCATTGTTTATTGTGATAGCTGGTATTGTCATATGGCTTGGCTTCAGTCGGGTATTTTTCTTTATTCCGGCGACGCTTGAAAAAATTGGTTTGGACAGGACTGAAATGGAACATACCACTCTGTGGATGGAAGGAGACAATCTTTTCCCGGGTATGGGTCGGGAATTTATGCCTGCGCTGGATGAAGGATCTTTTCTATGGATGCCTACCATAGGAACTCATGCCTCTATCGGGGAGGCTCTGGAGGTATTAGCAGAGCAGGATGAGGCTTTTGCTCGCATTCCTGAAGTCAAAACAGTAGCGGGGAAAATAGGAAGAGCAGATTCACCTCTGGATCCTGCCCCTATTTCTATGATTGAAACGGTAATTCACTATAAATCAGAATATAAAACGGATGAAGATGGAAGAAGATTACATTTTAAATATGACCGGCAAGAAGAAGAATTTATCAGAGACCAGAATGGAGATTTAATACCTGATGCAGGCGGAATGCCCTTTCGCCAGTGGAGAGACCACATCAAGTCTCCTGATGATATCTGGGAAGATATAGTGGAAGCTGGAGATATGATGGGGAGTACGTCGGCGCCACGGCTTCAACCCATAGAAACCCGTCTGGTAATGCTTCAGACAGGAATGCGGGCGCCGATGGGAGTAAAGGTTTTTGGTCCCGATTTGGAGTCTTTAGAACAAGTGGCTCTTGATATTGAGAGTTTACTGCAGGAGGTGCCTTCAATTCAACCTGCTACCGTCCGTGCCGATAGAGTGGTAGGTAAACCATATTTTGTTATTGAACCGAAACGGGAAGCCCTTGCCAGACATGGTATGAGTATGCAGGATGTTCAGGAAGTTATAGAAGTAGCTATTGGCGGTAAACATCTGACGCGTACTGTGGAGGGCCGTGAAAGATTTGGAATACGTGTCCGATATAAACGGGAATTACGTGATGACCTGGAAAAACTGGGTAGAATACTGCTGCCGGCAATGAATGGAGAGTACCAGGTGCCTCTTGAAGAGGTGGCTGATATTGACTATGAAAGGGGGCCCATGGTTATCAAAAGTGAGGACACCTATCCAGTGGCCTATGTCACCTTTGGAATGCAAACAGGCCATTCAGAAGTAGATGTGGTGGAAGAAGCAGAGGCACATCTTCAAAGGGCGGTCAATGATGGAACCCTTTCTCTCCCGGAAGGAGTAACGTTTCGCTTTGCAGGGGAGTATGAACAACAAGTACGAGCCCAGCAGACTCTCTCAGTCATTCTTCCCCTTTCGTTGTTGATCATCCTTACGATTCTGTATTTTCAATTTAAATCTGCAAAGGTTTCTTTCCTGGTCTTTCTATCCATTTTGCTGGCGTGGAGCGGGGGTTTTATACTGCTGTGGCTCTACGGAGAACCCTGGTTTATGAATTTTTCGTTTTATGGAGTTAATCTCCGTGATCTTTTCAATATGGAAACATATAATCTCAGTGTGGCAGTATGGGTGGGATTTCTTGCTTTATTTGGTATAGCAGTAGATGACAGTGTGGTAATGGGGACCCATTTGGAACAGGTTTTTTCCCGGTCTTGTCCCTCTGACAGGGAATCCATCCATAAAGCTGTGATAGAGGCGGGAAGCAAAAGAATAAGACCCTGCTTGATGACAAGTGCTACTACCATTCTTGCCCTTCTTCCTGTTTTGACCTCTACCGGCAGGGGGGCTGATGTTATGATTCCTATGGCTATACCGGCGGTAGGTGGTATGACTTTTGTAGTCCTTTCTAATTTCATGGTTCCGGTATTGTATGCTGTCTTGAAAAAAGAAGAAATCTCAGGTAAACAACAAAAGTCCTGGAAAAAAAGGATTGTAATTTTTCTTATTGTATCAGCTATTGGAGCAGTGATATTTTTACATCGTTCAGAAGCTGAAAGAATACGTGAGAACGATACCCAGCAAGAAGAAATGCCGGAGGAAGATCCGCACCGTTTTCATTAAGAACTGGAAGGATAAATTGATCAGAAGATAAAGGAAAAATAGAGAAAAAATTTTATACAGGAGGTATAAATTATGATTACTTCAGGAACCTTAAGGAAACATTTTGAGAGGGTTTTTTATATCGCCCTTTTTATAGGGGCTGGTGTAATGGTTATTGGCGGGAGCTATGCGGGAGGGTTGGGAACTACTCAGAATCCCTACCAGGTGGCTACTGCCGATCAGCTGAACAACATACGAAATGATCTGGATGCTCATTTTGTACAAACTGCTGACATTGATCTTGCTGCATATAGTGCAGGAGAAGGATGGGAGCCGATAGGAGAGTGGCCTGATGGATTCACGGGCTCTTTTGAGGGGAATGATAATATTATAACCGGCCTGTTTATCGATCGCCCTCAATCAGATTTTGAGGTGGGACTTTTTGGATATATACAAGAACCAGAAGAAGAAGAACCAGCAGAACTTACAGGCATTGTACTGGAAAACGTTGATGTTACCGGTAGAAATGGTGTTGGTGCACTGGTTGGATCAAATGATGGTGGTGAACTTATTAATTGCCGGGCTACTGGCGACGTCTCGGGAGAAATGCTGGTCGGACTCCTTGTTGGTTCAAATAACGGATCTATTACCGGAAGTTCTGCGGAGGGAACGGCATCAGGTGATGACTATGTTGGCGGTTTGAGCGGTACTAATGAAGGTCCCATAATTGACAGTTATGCTGATGCAGTAGTCCAGGGAAATAATGAAATGACTGGAGGACTAGTCGGTTGGAGCATTGGTCCAATTACAGGGAGCTATGCCCTTGGCTCCGTATCCGGTGATCTTCATGTGGGCGGACTGACAGGAGCAAACAGCGATAAGATTGAAGAAAGTTATTCACTGGCGGCTGTTTCTGGAGGAGACAATGCCGGGGGATTAAGTGGCGTAAACGCTCAAGCAGCAGAAATAATATATAGTTTCGCTGCCGGAGCGGTTTCGGGTCAAAATGATACTGGAGGCCTTGTGGGATATAATGATGATGGCACGATTGCTGATTCATACTACGATGAAGATGAGAGCGGACAGAGTGATGTAGGTAAGGGAATTCCTCTCTCTACTTCACAAATGAAGCAACAGACCTCCTTTACCGGATGGAATTTTCAAGACATATGGGATATGTCGGATCCAGCTACCGCTTTCGAAGGTTATCCTGTTTTACAGTGGCAGGAAGTACCCACTGAGATTCGAGACTGGTTTGTTTATTAAAAAACCCCGTATATTAAACATGATGACAGGTTTTGTATTCCGCTGATATAGGCGGGAAATAAGCCTGTAGTTTTTAAGTCGTTTCGCAGAAATGGTGCCATTTGGTGCAATGCCTGTATACTATCAGGGTATGATTTGAAATAAATCTTTGCACCGGTGTAAGGAGAAATAGTTTTAAGGTGTTCAGAAAGTGAAAGAATACGTGAGAACTATACCCAGCAAGAAGTAACGCCGGAGGAAGATCCGCATCTCCATCATTAAAAACTCAGAGAAAGTCATTAGGGAAAAGCGGTTTGGACTGCATAAAGACTTTAAAGGAGGGTAATAGTCAGCAGTTTTACAAAAAGAACCAGGAATGTGGAAAATGAGTTAAGAAAAAGATACAATTTTCTATTGCTTTAAAAATTTTTCAGAAACCAGTCTTAAAAGTAATGGTATACATCTTGATATAAATGAATCAGGGTGAAAATAACGTAAAATAGGAATGAGCAATATTAACTACCCCGGATAAAATGAGGTGCACATAAACTTTTGGTAGAGGAAAGTGAGGGAAGGTGAGAGGGCTCCGATAAAGAAAGATTGTTATTGAAATATAATTAGAGGCTCGATAATACTATTGACCATGGAAACTAGCTGGTTTACCTTCCTTATAATATAATATTGGTGGGAAGTCTTCTGGAGAAAAACATGTTTGAAAAAATATTACTGTATTACCGAAAAATATTATTATTTGAGGATACTACATGACATTTCTTCAGGCTGTTCAAATGTATCTTTGGGATGTTCTGCCTGCCCTGTTACTGGGGTTTTTCCTGAGTGGGCTGATCCATGAGTTTTTCCCTGCAAACTGGATAGATAAATACCTGGGGCGGGCGGATATACGATCTGTTTTGTATGCTACCCTCGTAGGTACCATCCTGCCGATTTGTTGCTGGGGCTCTTTACCTATGGCCATAGCCTTTTATAAGAAGGGTTCTCACCTGGGACCTGTCCTGGCTTTTTTGGTGGCAACACCTGCCACCTCAGTCACGGCCCTTTTGGTCAGTTATCGGTTGTTGGGATTAAATTTTGCCCTGTATGAATTTTTTGCCGTGATTGTGATAGGTATTCTGGTAGGAATCGTGGGAAATAGGTTTACTCAGAAGCAGGAGCATACGGAAGATACTGCATGCTCTGATTGTTGTGATGAGACTGAAAAAGATGTTCCCAGTGCTTTACAAAGAATAAAATCAGTTTTCCGGTTTGCTTTCCTGGACCTGCCTAAAGATATCGGCCTGGAAACACTGGTAGGGATTATCCTTGCTGCCGTAGTCATTTCTTTTGCGCCCCTTGGTGATTGGATAAACCGTTATATGACAGGTGGGGGAGGATACCTGTTCAGCGCCGTTTTTGGTTTGACCATGTATATCTGTGCCACCGGGACGGTACCGCTTGTCAGTGCCTTTCTGAACCAGGGACTCAATATTGGCGCTGGTATGACCCTTTTGCTTATTGGTCCTGTAACCAGTTATGCCACTGTTTTGGTGGTTCGCAAAAAGTTCGGTATGCCGGTATTGCTGACATATCTCAGCGTGGCTACTGCTTTATCCCTTCTGCTGGGATACCTTTTTATGATTCTTTAAAAAAACAAGGGGATAAATGAACTGTCTGTTGTAGAGGGTGATAAACAGACTGTATTCGTCTCTTGTCTTTTGATGTCTTTAAACTAAAAAAAATCTTTATTGTTCGACTCATACGGAAAATCTGTTATGAGTTATTTATGAACAATTTTCCCATGGGTGCTTTTAACCCTTACATACGGGTTTTTACTTTATTTTATATTTCAACACTCCTCTGAAAATAGAAATACCTTAAGAATTAAGAAAAAGAAGAACAACTAAGAAAACAGAAAAATATTGCTTACAAGTTCTATACTCCCGGGTTACAATTTAGCAGGGCAGACACACAGGTCTGCCCCTACGGCTGAAATGATCGGGGAGATTAATACAGGGCAAACACATAGGTTTGCCCCTACCACTGATAATAAACTTTTCAAAGTATAATGC
>PWGE01000122.1 GCA_003554345.1 Candidatus Sumerlaeota bacterium
ATAAAGGGTGGTGGATTTACCACTTCCGGTAGGTCCCGTCACCAGTACCATGCCGTATGGTTTTCGAATATTACGCTCAAATGTTTTCAGGTTCTTGGACTCGAATCCCAGCTGGGTGAGATCAAGCATTAAGTTGCTTTTGTCCAGTAACCGCATAACTATTTTTTCGCCATAGACGGTGGGGATAGTGGAAACTCGCACGTCTACCTTATGATTGCCGGATTTAATGGTGAAGCGGCCATCCTGGGGGAGCCGCTTTTCGGCGATATCAAGATCAGATATGATTTTTATCCGGGATAAAATGGCGTTTTGCATTCTTTTGGGAGGAGGAGGCATTTCATTGAGAGCTCCATCAATGCGGTGCCGAACCCGAAAGTCATTCTCATAGGGCTCAAAGTGGATGTCACTGGCTCGATTTTTGATGGCTTCTGCTATTATCATATTGACCAGCTTGACCACAGGCGCCGCTTCTACACTTATTTCGTCTATGTCCGGTTCAGAATCTTCTTCTTCATTAACATATTCCGGGTCATCGGACTGCTCTTTTTCTTCTATCGATTTTATCATTTCATTCATGGCGTTTTCATTCCCGAAATATTTTTCAATGGTTTCCTGAATATCGGATTCGAATGAAATGACCGGAATGATCTCGCATTTGGTGAGTAATTTCAGCTCATCCATGAGAAAAATGTCTGAGGGATCAGAAAGAGCAATCGTTAAGGTGTTGCCTGTTTTATCAACAGGTACGATTTTGTACTTGTGGATGATTTTTTCCGGGATGGATCGTAAAATCTGGGGATCGATTTCGTAATGGGAAAGAATGATGAAGGGTACTTTCTGGATTTTACCCAGTTTAGAAGCCACTTCCCATTCAGGAACGAACTCCATGTCGATAAGAATTTTGCCAAGGCTCTTTTTTGTTTCTTTCTGTTCCTGTTCAGCTTCCTGAATTTGTTCGTCGGTCAGGAAGCCTTCTTCCTTGAGCTCTTTGACTAATTTTTGTTCAATCTTTGTCATGATAGGTAAAGTCTATTTTTCTGAATATAATCTTCTACCTGCGGAGGTACAATATACCGAATTGATTTCCCCGTCTGTAAACATTCTCTGATAAATGTTGATGATATCTCAATTATCGGATTTTTCAAGCGTATAATCTGTTCTTCATTGATATGTGGGGTTTTTCTCTCCCGGAAAAATCTTCGAAATACTGTGAGGGTGCATTTGTCTATTATTTTATCATATTTTTTCCAGGTCATAAATTCTTCCAGGGAATCTTCACCTATTAATAAGTAGAGATCTTTTACCTCGCATTCTTCCAGAAGATGATTTATAGTATCAATGGTATAAGAAACCCCCTTGCGCCGTATTTCATAATCGCTCAGCAAAAAGGAATTATTATTTCCCACGGCAAGTCTGGTCATTTCATAGCGCTGCTGGAAGGTTGCGCCCTCTGAAAGAGGTTTGTGGGGCGGGGTGTATGCCGGCATAAAAAGGATGCGGGGAATGTCCAGGTTGTTGAGCACATATTGAGCTAATATCAGGTGGCCATTGTGAATGGGATCGAATGAACCCCCAAACAGGCAAAGACGTTCTGGATATTGTTGTGTTTTATTCACGAAGATGATTTTCCCCTAAAACAATATATTTGGTCGTGGTGAGGTCTTCCAGTCCCATGGGACCCCGGGCATGAAGTTTGTCAGTGCTGATACCTATTTCCGCACCCAGACCAAACTGATGTCCATCACTTAATCGGGTTGAGGTATTGACAAAAACGCAGGCTGAATCAACGTGCTCGATGAAATACTTTGATTGCCAGTAGCTATCGGTAAGAATAGAATCAGTATGATGTGATCCATACGTGTTAATGTGTTCTACTGCTTTTTCGATGGAGGGCACAATTTTCACCGCCAGGATACGGTCAAGATATTCTGTCCTCCAGTCTTCTTCAGTTGCCTCCGGACAGGGTATGTTTTCTTTCTCGAGTATTTCCCGGGTCTGGAGACAACCTCGCAGTTCTACCCCCTGGTGATGGAGTTCTCTGGCAACCGCCGGCAGAAACTGTGGGGCGGCTTTTTCGTGGATAAGCAGCGATTCCAGCGCATTACACACTGACAGCCGCTGCATCTTGGAGTTAACCGTGACCTGCCTTGCGTGATCAAAGTTTACCTGATCATCGACATAAATATGGCAGATGCCGTCATAATGCTTGATAACCGGTATATGAGAATTTTCTACAACGGTTTGAATCAAACCTTTTCCTCCCCGGGGTATGATAAGGTCGATCCATTGATTCTGTTTGAGGAGAATGGGGACCAGTTCCCGGTCGGGAGTTTCGATAAATTGGACACAGCCGGCAGAAAGGTCTTCCTCCACCAGCACATCTTTGATAATATCCACGATGGCTTTATTGGAATGCAGGGCTTCTTTTCCACCTCGCAAAATAATGGCGTTGGAACTTTTAAAACAGAGTCCGGCGGCATCTGACGTTACATTGGGACGCGCTTCATAAATGATACCCACTACTCCGATAGGAACACGCATGCGTCCCACTTTCATACCGTTGGGACGGGTTTTCATGTTGACGACTTCTCCCACAGGATCAGGGAGTGCTGCTATTTCCTTTAAACATTGGGCCATTTCTCCAATGCGCTTGTCGGTCAGTTCAAGCCTGTCCAGTAATGCCTGGTTCAGTCCGGATTCTTTCCCTTTTTCCAGGTCTTTATTATTTTCGGCCTGTAAATCTTTCTTGCGCTCTTCCAGTGCGCCGGCAATTTTCAGTAAAACCTTATTCTTTTTTTCCGTAGAAATACCCATTATCTGGTTTGCCGCCTCTTTGGCTTCCCGGCAGAGATTCTGAATATACTTTTCTTTTTCCATACAAAGTCCTCCTTTCATGAACTATTATAAAACGATTATGATTTTTTTATTTTTGTTAGCCAGTACTGGTTTATCATCTTTCTGTACATTTTAGCGGAAATCAGGGGTTCATTTATTTCCTCCTGACTTTCTGCTTTGATAAATCCATTTCTTACGACTTCTTTCCCTGCTTTTTGAAGGAGTTTTTTATAATTTTCCACTTTTTCTTTCAGAGAGGATACCGGGAATCTCATAAGTTCGCCTGCTCCGCAGTAAATTTCACCACTGATTTCTGTTTGAAAATTTCTGGCAATCCTTTTAAAAAGCAGTTCTAAAACCTGAAAGTGGCTGAATTCAGGGAATCCGCTGCTTGCTATTACCACCAGCCGGGGGGAGGTTTCATAACGACGGGGATGGACGCTTTCTCCACTTTCATCCTCTTTAAAAAAGGGCTCCACCAGGGGAAGAAGTCTTTCCAGGAATTTCTTCATAAGGGCGGAAATAGTATCCACGTAGAGTGGAGTTGCCAGAACAGCAATATGAGAATCACGAAAAGCTTTTATGAGTTCTGTCATATTGTCTTTCAATATACATTGACCCGGGGTTTCAGTCCAGCAGTTAAAACAGGCTTTGCAATACTGTATGTGATAATCCTTTAAAAAATAACGTTCAGTTCTTGCCCCTTCTTTTTCACATCCTTTCAGGAATTCTTCTACAAGCAGATTTGTGTTGCCTTCTGCGCCCCTGATACTGCCATTGAAAGCCGCTATATTCATGGTTATTGTCTCTCTATCAAAACCATATTATTTCTATGAATCACTTCCGTGCTGGTGCAATAGCCCAGCAATGTCTCGATATCGCTGCTTTTGTGTCCTTTAATTTTGTTGATTTCGTGCGAGGAATAGGAGGTAAAGCCCTTTGCAATGACCTTTCCTTTTCTGTCCGATATTTTTATAACATCTCCTTCCTGAAAAGTCCCTTCAACTTTTACGATTCCGGAAGGTAACAGGCTTTTGCCCCTGGAGACAATAGCCTCACGAGCCCCTTCGTCCACGATAATTTTTTTGCCTCGGGCGGCTCTGTTGTAAATGATCCATTTTTCACGGGAACTCAAGGAGCATTCACGACAGGAAATGAGGGTGCCCACACTTTTCTTCTCCAGGAGGTCCTGGATGACATTTTTGCGTTTCCCATTGGCAATATGTACCTGGATCCCTGCATTGACAGCCATTTGAGCAGCTTCCAGCTTGGAAGACATTCCACCAGTCCCCATTTCTGACGTTTTTGCATCCGACATGTTGTAATAAGTATCATCAAAGTTTTCAATAACGGGGATTATCTGTGCATCGGGATAACAGGCGGGATTTTTATCATAAAGCCCCTCCACAGTGGTGAGCAGAATCAATAAATCAGCATCGAGTTTTATCGCGACAAGGGAGCTGAGAAGGTCGTTATCACCGTACCGCAGTTCTTCGGTGGCAACACTGTCGTTTTCATTGATAATAGGGATGACTTTGCTTTCAAAAAGACGTTGTAAAGTATTGCGGGCGTTTAGGAAACGACGGCGTTTCTCCAGATCATCGCGGGATAAAAGTACCTGGGCGATGGGAATATCATGTTTTGCAAATAAAGTGGCGTAGGTATGGATGAGTTTTCCCTGTCCAATAGCTGCCAGTGCCTGTTTTTCAACAATTTCCTTCGGACGGGTGGAAAGTTTCAGTTCCCGTAATCCTGAACTGACAGCACCAGAAGTTACCACGCACACAGAAACACCGTTTTTGTGAAGAGAGGCTAATTGTGAGACAAGATTTTTTAAAACCGGCAAGTCAAATTGATTTTGAGCACAATCCATGACGCCGCTTCCAATTTTTACCACGATTCGTCTGTATTCCATTGTTCTATATCTTTCTTCCCTTACATTTAGAGAGAACATTATATATAACTATATCTAAATTTAAATCATGAGGTGCTTCCGGGAGCAGATGACTTCCGGCAATAAGAGGGTAATGAATCCGGGGAGTCTTCCCGTTGAGAAAGGAGGATAATCTCCTTTTCTTTCTGTTGAACCTCAAGTCCCTTAACCCGGCATATGAGGTTGGATTTTACCGGCTGAGATGCTGGTACTACAATGTTGAGGTAGTTATCACTGTAACCCCGCACGTATCCATGGTGATGAGTTTCAGTAAGCATGGAAAAAGTTTTATGGCGCATACGTGCATAAAACCGGTAAACAGAGCGGGTACTCTCTTTTCTGAGGACAGCTGCTCTGCGTTTGATTTCGGAAGGTGAAGGATATTTTTCCATGGAAGCAGCGCGGGTAAATGGACGGGGCGAATAAGGGAAGATATGGGCTCTTACAAAATCGAATTCCTCAAAAATTTGCCGGGTTTGTTCGAAATCTTCTGGAGTTTCGCCGGGAAAGCCGGCTATTATATCGGTGGAAATTCCTATCAAGGGTATTTTCTGGCGAAGCTGATGGAGAGTATGCAGGAAGTCTTCCCGTGTATAGGAGCGATTCATTTTGTGCAAAATTGTATTACTGCCGCTTTGCAGTGGTATATGCAGGTGACGGCAAAAAGCAGGGGATTGAAGGAGTTCAATAAGATCGGGTGTTACTTCGTTCCATTCAATGGAACTCAGTCGGATGCGTTCAAAATCAAAACGATCTTGTGTTTCCCGAAGTAAATCTGTTAGAGTCGTCCGTGTGGATAATCCTTTACCATACTGACCGATATGAATGCCTGTAAAAACAATTTCCCGGTATCCCTGTTCTTTTACTCTTTTCAGTTCAGTAAATATTTCATCAGGATGTCGACTTCGGGAGGATCCCCGTACGTAAGGAACGATGCAATAGGAACAATAGTGCTCGCAGCCGTCCTGAATTTTTATAAAAGCACGAGTGCGACTGCTGAAAGGAGGAGAATATTCCTTGCCGGTATGTTCCCTGAAGGGAAAGAGTTCTTCCCAGGTGGTCTCATTTTCGCGGGGAACCACTACAATGCCTTCAATTCGGGATGTGCCGGAGAGAAGGAGGCGCCTGGCGTAACAGCCGGTGACAATAATTGTAGCCCCGGGGTTTTGCCTCTGACAGCGACGGATATAGCTGCGGATTTTCTGTTCACTGCGGGAAGTGACCGAACATCCATTGATGATAATATTCTCAGCCTTGTGGGGTGATTCAATATGATAGCCGCGCCGGCAGAGGTGTTCTCCGAGCCTTCGGGAATCGTACTGGTTGACCTTACATCCAAAAGTTTTTATGTAAAAGGTGTTCATATTTTATTGATTTCAGGGTGTGGTGTCTTTTTGATCCGTCTCTTAATAGAAGACATGCCAGTCACTGAGATTTCCTTCCCATGACCGTATCTTTTTTTGTTCTGGGAGAAAAGTAAACGGGGAGAGGTGAATCAGCGATATTCCTTGATTTCTTTTTGAACTGAGTGGAGAAAGGACGATATATCATCGGTTCCCAGGTCACCTTCGCGGTGTTTGCGAACGGAAATGGTGTTCTTTTCCTGTTCTTTTTTACCGATAATCAGCATGTAAGGGATTTTTGCCAGTTCTGTACGGCGTATTTTGTTTCCTATGGTCTCTTCACGGGTATCAATTTCTGCCCTGATGCCGGCATCCACCAGTTGCTGGTATACTTTTCTTGCATACTCTTCAACCTGGTCTGACAATGTTAAAACCCTTACCTGTTCAGGTGCCAGCCAGGTGGGGAAATTACCCGCATAATGTTCAATGAGTTGTCCCACGAATCGTTCTATAGAGCCCAGGATAGCCCGATGGATCATGACCGGCCGTCTGGTATTTCCGCTGGAATCGGTATACTTCAGGTCGAATCGTTCAGGCATACTGAAGTCAACCTGGATAGTGCCGCATTGCCAGCTTCTTTTGAGAGAATCCTGGATATGAAAATCAATTTTGGGTCCGTAAAAAGCGCCTTCTCCTTTATTGACCTGGTAAGGAACGTTGTGTTTTTCCAGAGCTTCCTGCAGTGCCTTTTCTGAAGCGTCCCAGATTTCATCGGATCCGATATAGGTATGGGGACGGGTTGAAAGCTCAAGGACATACCGGTCAAAACCGAAGGTAGAGTACACTTCCTGAATAATATCTATCAGATTGAATATTTCCTCTTCCATGTCTTCGGGAGCGCAGAATATATGGGCATCATCCTGGGTAAACATGCGGGCTCTGAAAAGTCCATTAAGAACTCCTGATTTTTCGTGCCGATGGACTAAACCGAATTCTGCTAACTTCAAGGGGAAATCACGGTAGGAATATCGGCGGGATTTATAGAGTAATAGATGTCCGGGACAGTTCATGGGCTTTATGGCAAAGGGATTATCGTCTATTTCGGTAAAATACATGTTTTCTTTGTAATGATCCCAGTGACCACTTTGATGCCATAAGGTTTCGCGCATAATATAAGGGGTGCGAATTTCCTGGTACCCGTATTTTCGGAGGATATGGCGACAGTAATCCAGGATCGTATGATAAAGGGTGGTTCCTTTGGGATACCAGAAAGGAAAGCCCGGTCCTTCAGGGAAAAAGGTGAAAAGCTCCAGTTCTCTGCCCAGTTTTTTGTGGTCCCGTTTTTTGGCTTCTTCCAGATAGTGCAGGTGTTCATCCAGTAATTTTTTCTTGGGAAAAGCAATGCCGTAAATACGCTGGAGCATGGGATTACGCTCGTCACCACGCCAGTAAGAACCAGCC
>PWGE01000170.1 GCA_003554345.1 Candidatus Sumerlaeota bacterium
GTCTTCCTGAAAGTTCGCTCTGGAAGATTTGCGGGTCAAGCTAACTCCGCATCATATATTCTTCTTTCTGGCACCATGTCAATCCTGTTAAAGAATCTGTTTCCTCTGTTTTTTTTCTTTTGCCGGGTTTTATCCTTGATTTATCAATGTAAAATATATTCTCATATTTTATTTCAGGGATTTCAATATGCGACGATATTTTGTTTTTCTGACCATTATTTTTCTTGCCGGCACAATCCTGAACTGTGCTCACAACAATCATATAGCACCGGATAAGGGACAAGCAGAAGAGCCGGTTTCCTTACCCTATGAAATCTATCAGGAAGGGCTCCAGATCGTTGATCCTTCTCATATGCACATGCCTTCCAGAGAACATGCAAGCGAACACGTGCAAAATAACCGGCAGCTGGTTGAAGAATACACCCTGAAAGAAAAGATCGATACCAGTAATATAAAACACTATCTTGAATACTGGCTCACGCAGAAACTCTATCTTGACATGGTCCAGGATCACCTCTCTCCTGATGAAGAGATCGTGCGGGAAATATACGAAGAACAGAAAGATTCCTTTATGCGCCGGGATACCATTGAGGGTGCCAGTTTTCTCATTGAATACGGAGAAGATGCTGAAGAAAAGGTAGACCACTGGCAATCCGTTCTGAAAGAATCGTACCAGTCTCAACCAGAAGAATTCTCATTTCGTGAGATTGCCCGTGATTTTCATCTCTCGCAGGGAGAAAGAAATGATGGTTATTTCGGGCGGGTCGAACGCGGTAAATTTCGGGAAGAAATATTTGACCTGTTCTTTGAGGAAGATTCAGAAAAGCCTTTCTTTGGGCCCGTAGAGACTCTACACGGTTATCTTTTCGGAAAACTTTACAATACATGGAAAGAAGGAGTGAAAGATTTCGAAGAGGTCCAGCACCGCATTGAACACCAGGTCTACCAGAACCGGCACAGAGAGCTTATTGAAAATCTTCTTTCTGAAGCCAGAGAAAAGCATAATGCCCGGTTGTTGCTTGAAGACAATGACAGCCGCCGGCAAAACGATCCAGACCTGGAAATCCTTACCATTGATGAAATAGTTTACACCCTCGACGATCTGAGAACTATAATGCCCCACAAGCAGGAACATTCCCCAAACAATCTTGCGGAAAAGTTTATGGTCATGTACGCGCTCTCTCACAGCGATGAGGGAGAAGAAATTCAGCAAACTGAAGAATTTAAAGTTCTCATAGACCTCTTACTCAATGAATACCGTGTCCGGCAATTTCTCCAGGATATTTATGAAGAAGAAATCACTGTTAGCGAAGAAAAACTTCACCAGTTTTATGAGGTTGTTAAGGAAGATTTCTATCCGGGCTATGATGAATACAAGCTGCGCATTTTCGAACTGCCTCAAAATCCGGAAGGGGTACAGGATCCCCGGGCTATTCACCAATCCAGACAGGAAGCCTGGAACAATATCAATGATATCCGGGAATATTTCATGGAACAGGATGACAGGAAAAGCGCCGACCTGACTCATTTTGCAGAAGAAAAGGGACTGAAAGTACAAGAGCTTGACGAATGGACAAGAATTGTTCAATTAGGCGGTCAAATCGGAAGAGACATTCCGGGACGCAAAGCCGGGGATACCAGCCCAATTATTATCGGACGTAATAATTACATTTTTTATTACGTTATCGATTTCCGTGAGGGGAAAGTTCGACCATTTGAAGAGGTCAAAAAGCAGGTCAAAAATCACTATAACCGCTATCAACAGCAGAAGATACGTAAACGCTATGATATACACTATGCTTCAGACGCCCCTCCGGATTTTATGGAGAGGGTTGAGGAACAGATGACAGGAAGGCAGTGAATAAAAGGGGGCACCTTTTCTGAGGGGATGGGAGCTATAGGACTAATGAGACTCATGGGACTGATAGGACAAATATGACTGATGGGGCTGATAGGAACTATAAGACTTATGGGACAAAAAAACGACCGGAGTTTTATAAAAGCTTCTGGAATAAAGAACTTATTGGTCATATAGGTCATATAGATCCTATATGCCTGATTAAACCTTCAGGAGGTCAACAATGAAAACAGGCGGTTTTCTTCCGCCCGCTGGAAATTACCACAACCTTTTATCCTACCGAAAAACAAAAATCATCTATGATGCCACGTTCTGTTTCTGTGAACGATTTCTGCGAAAAGGCGACCGCACTATTGATCAGATGGTACAGGCGGCGCGTTCCGGCAAACAAAATATCATCGAAGGCAGCAAAGCGGCAAAAACTTCCAGGGAAATGGAAATAAAGCTGACCAACGTGGCGCGTGCCAGCCTTGAAGAACTGCTGGAAGACTTTCATGATTATCTTCGTGTCCACCACCATACATGCTGGGATAAAAACAGCCGGGAAGCACAATATGTTCGTAAAATCGGCAAAAAACCAAATTCAGATTATAAGGATTTCCGGGAATTTATCGAAACCCGTCCGGCTGAAACAGTCGCCAATATTATTATCTGCCTGATCCACCAGGCGAATTTTCTTCTGGACTGCCAGATCAGGCGTTTGGAAAAAGACTTTCTCGAAGGGGGAGGACTGCGCGAAAATATGACCCGGGCTCGTATCGAAGCACGCACAAAACGGAGATATCGTGACCTGTCCTGAAAAACCGATTCTTCGTCCACAGATAACTGAGATAAATCAGCCTGAGAACCAGACTAATAGGTCTCATACTTTTGTTTTCAGAACAGGCGCCACCAATGATGAATCCGCCAGAGGCGGACTTTCAGAATAAAAAAAACCAGAAAACGAATGTATCACGCAAGAGCCCGCAAAGTCGCAAATCCTCCAGAGGCGGACTTACAGGAAGTCAAGAAATACACAGAATCCGGACAAGCACGCTAAGTCAAAAAAGCTCGCAATAAAGACCCTGACAAATATTTTGAAAGAAACGTCAAATTATCTCAGGGAAGCCACGCAATATTTTGCGTCTCAAAAAGGTTTTATTTTCAGAGCAGGCGCCACCAGGAAAGAACTTTCAGAGTGAAATGTGATTGATAGGACCGATGAGACCTATAGGACTTATAGGAGTGAAGAACTAAGAATTTTATTGCCTATCTGCCTGCTCTGCGCTTCTGCAGCCTCAGCATGATAAAATTTTATTCAATTCCTTTTCTGTTATGTCTTCTTTTTGTGTATTTCGTGATTAAAAAAGAAGAATAAACCACGAAAAGCACGAAAGAACACGAAAAAAAGATAATATTCTCTTTTTCTGAAGTCTGCTTTTCTCTTATCCTATTCCGGCATCCTGTTTCATCATGTATATCCTTGTTAAATCTTCTTTTTCCCGGGGCAGACCTTCTGTCTTCCTGAAAGTTCGCTCTAGCGGGTCTGTGGCTCTGCGTCTCTGCGCCTCCGCCTGATACAATCTTATGCAGTTCTTTTCTGCCAGGTATTCTTTTCGAATATTTCGTGTGTTTCGTGGTTAAATAATCTCTTTCCCGGGTGCCTTATCTGGCAGTTTCTCTGACTCCGGTCTTCCATCCTCTTCATCCTGTGCATCGATGCAATATTCTCTTTATCCGGGGTATGGATTTGTTTATTGTTTTTCCGAAACTTGGTGGTTTCGCCACTCCACGTGATCCTTTCTTATTCCGGTCTTCTTCACTCTTTTCCAATAGTTTTCTATCTTCCTGAAAGTTCACTCTGGAGGATTTGCGAGCTTCGCGTGATACATTCTTATTCCGGGGTTTGTTTATCTTTATTCCCTATCCTGACTATCCTGTACATCGATGCAAATTTTTCTGGTTTCTTAATCTTTTTATTTTTTATCCTGATTTATCATGTAAATCATGTTAAATTTTTTTCCGGATGTCTTCTTCCTTATGCCAGGTATTATTTTCAGGGGGAGTTCCTCATGTTAACTCAGAAGTTGGCGCCAGAATAAAGTGAAACAAGAGGGCTTACATGGACTGACATGGATAGCATGGACAGACATGCAATGGAAGCCAATCGAATGAATCAATCAGATCTGTTTTGTCAGAGAAAAACCATTTCTCAGCTGATTGCTGAACACGCAAAGGATGGTAATTTTCAGGAAAAAGGTGATATGAAGCAAGGCAGACATAACGCACCTGTACTCACTGTATCCAGAAGATATTCCCCAAAATATACAAAAGACCCGAAGTTTTAGAACCATAAAAAAAAGGGCAGGCGATTATTCGCCTGCCCTTTTTTAACGAACGCTACTTATTTCTTACAGGTGCGGACGATTCTTCTTGAGAGTTTTAACAGCAGCCTGTGCTGCAGCCAGTCGGGCAATCGGTACACGGAAAGGTGAACAACTGACATAGTTCATGTCAATCTTGTGACAGAATTCGACGGATTTAGGATCACCACCGTGTTCACCGCAGATACCCACTTTGAGGTCTTCACTGGTGCTGCGACCACGTCGGAGTCCTATTTCGACCATCTCTCCTACACCTTCTATATCTATGCTCTGAAAAGGATCTTCTGGGTAGAAGCCTCTTTCAACATACTGAGGGAGGAATCTTCCAGCATCATCACGGGAAAAGCCCATGGTCATCTGCGTCAGGTCGTTAGTTCCAAAGGAGAAGAATTCTGCAGATTGAGCCACCCTGTCGGCAGTAATTGCCGCACGAGGTACCTCGATCATAGTACCCACCATGTATTTAACGTTGACTCCATATTCCTTCATGATTTCTTCAGCTTCTTCTACAATGATCTTTTTCTGGTTATTGAATTCTTCCACGCCTCCAATGAGAGGTACCATGATTTCCGGAAGGACGTCGATATCTTTTTGAGCCAGGGTACAGGCGGCTTGCATAATTGCCCGAGCCTGCATCCTGGTAATTTCCGGATAGGTAATACCGAGTCGGCAACCGCGATGTCCCAGCATGGGATTCATTTCGGAAAGACCTTCTATCTTGCTCTTCAATTCTTTAAAATCCATGTCCAGAGATCTGGCAAGGTCTTCGATCTGCTTATCTTCGTGGGGAACAAACTCATGGAGAGGCGGATCAAGCAGGCGGATTGTTACCGGATATCCTGCCATTGCCTCAAAGATACCTTCAAAGTCCTCCTGCTGCATGGGCAGAATCTTAGCCAGAGCTTTCTCTCTTTCTTCCTGGGTATCAGATACGATCATCTGACGAACTGCCAGGATACGCTCTTCTGCGAAGAACATGTGTTCCGTACGGCATAATCCGATACCTTCTGCTCCGAATTCCAGTGCTTTTTTGGCATCATCAGGTGTATCAGCATTGGTTCTGACGCCCATGTTACGGAATTCGTCAGCCCATACCATGAGGTCGGCAAAAGTTCCGGAAAGTTCTGGTTCAATGGTGTCAGCTTTTCCCAGCAGAAGCTCACCGGTTGTACCGTCGAGAGAGATAAAATCTCCTTTTTTGACGACATGGTCGGTTCCTTTAATTTTGAACTGTTCATCCTTGTAGTTTATAGTCACATCTCCAGCACCGGCGATACAGCATTTACCCATTCCACGAGCCACAACTGCGGCGTGAGAAGTCATACCTCCGCGGGAGGTAAGGATACCTTTCGCAGAATGCATTCCTTCAATATCTTCGGGAGAGGTTTCAATTCGAGTGAGAATAACAGGTTCTCCCTTAGAAGCCATTTCTACAGCCTCTTCAGCAGTAAAGACCACTCGTCCTACAGCTGCTCCCGGTGAAGCCGGCAGACCTTTAGCCACCACTTCTTTTTTGAACTTGGGGTCAATCATAGGATGCAGTAACTGATCGACCTGCTTGGGATCGACTCTGAGAACCGCTGTTTTTTTATCTATCAGTTCCTCTTTTTCCATTTCCACGGCAATTCTGACAGCAGCTGCGGCAGTACGTTTTCCTGTTCGAGTCTGGAGAAGCCACAATGTGCCTTCCTGGATGGTGAATTCGATGTCCTGCATCTCTTTGTAGTGCTGTTCGAGTTTTTCAAAATTATCGCACAGTTCTTTGAAGACCTCAGGCATTTCTACCTGTAAGGTGCTCAAACCGGTCTGGGTTTTACTTTCGGTGTAGTCATTGAGAGGATGCGGTGTCCGGATACCGGCAACCACGTCTTCCCCCTGCGCATTGACAAGCCATTCGCCATAATATTTCTTTTCGCCTGTCGATGGATCGCGGGTAAAAGCAACACCGGTGGCGGACGATTCTCCCATGTTACCATAGACCATTGCCTGAACGTTGACAGCTGTTCCCCAGCTATGAGGAATACCGTGTAAACGACGATAAACCATCGCCCTGTTATTCATCCAGGAACCAAAAACAGCGCCTATAGAACCTTTGAGCTGTTCCCAGGGATCAGTAGGAAAAGGTTCCCCGAATTTTTCCTTATAAATATCCTTGAACTTCTGTACCAGTTTCTTGAGGTCATTTTCGTCAAGATCCGTGTCCACTTCAACACCTTTTTCTTCTTTCATGCGTTCCAGTTCAGATTCCATAACCTCATTATCCAGACCGCATACCACATTACTGTACATCTGGATGAAACGACGATAACTATCGTATCCAAAGCGGGGGTTATTGGTTTTCTTTATCAAACCCTGCACTGTTTCATCATTAAGTCCCAGATTAAGGACGGTGTCCATCATTCCGGGCATAGAAACACGAGCACCTGAACGTACAGAAACGAGGAGAGGATTTTCAGCATCTCCAAAGCGGGCATCCATGACTTTTTCAATCTTTTTGATGCCTGCTTTCATTTGCTCATCTAATTCCGGTGGATAAGTTTTTCCATGGTCATAGTAATAAGTACAAACTTCTGTCGTGATGGTAAAACCAGCAGGAACCGGAACGCCGATGTTGGCCATTTCCGCCAGGTTAGAGCCCTTTCCTCCTAAGAGATTTTTAAGGGTCGTATCCCCGTCGGCTTCACCTCCACCAAACGAATACACGTATTTTTTCTCACTCATCAGAACCTCCTTTATGTTTTTTCTATTGGTTTATTGAAAGAGCAGTATGTATCATATGGAATCAATGATTATAACACAGGAATTAAGAATATCAAACACTGAGAAGGCGCCACTCCCCCGCTTTATCTGGTTATAAGGACGTTTTCTTGTTCCCTGCATTTCCTTCGTTTTTTCCAGCCGGAAAATATCAGTCTGTGGATTGGCAAGAAAAACAGAGAAGAGGGGAAAAAGAGTAAGGGGTAGATAACAGATACGAAATAATAGAAAGAAAACGCCCCGATTCAGAATGGGAGATTACAGAGAAGACAAACAGAATTACGAATGCATCACGCAAAATTACGCAAAAAGATAGCGAATAAGAAATAATTTGTTGGGGGAAGTAAAAAGAAGACCAGAACCGGAATAAGAAATTTATCACGCAAAGCTCGCAAAGCCGCAAAGTCATACCACGGAGAAGAAATAGGGAATGAAGATAAAGACCGCAAAGGTTAAAAAAGAACGCAAAGCAGAGGAATGTTTTTTGAAAAAGAGAGAACCCAGAAAAGAATACATCACGCGGAGTCGCAAAGAGGTAAATTCGACAGAGTGACCTTTCAGAA
>PWGE01000101.1 GCA_003554345.1 Candidatus Sumerlaeota bacterium
GTCAGCATGTTTATGAACAAGAAAGGGAGAGAGATTCGGTTGAACCTGATATTCCAGTGAAAGTACCATAGATTGATAATTATACTTCAATTAACAATAAGTTCCAATAAAAAAGACGTCTGGGGAGAAGAAGCTGGCCCCCTCTTTTTTTTTATGAACTATGAAATAAAGCGCAAAAGGAAAACATTTGAATGGGCTTTTCAAAATATTTTTGAACTTTCTTATTGTTAAACCAGATCATAAAAACAGCTAAAATATTTTGAAATGACAGATGATAAGGTTTTATAATAATAGAGAAACCCCTTCTTATTTCCGGGTAAAGAGGTGATAAGAGGTTATAGAACCCTTTTAAAATATAAATCCGTCGATTTGTCAACTTTTTTTTCCGGTATGGAGTATAACGAGTATACTTCTCATCGGTGATTAAGGAAAACCGATATAAAGGGATAAAACGTGACATATATTTCGTTGAATTCCAAAAATAACCTTCTATAATCATTTGTAAAGAATCATCTAACAATTTTATATGAAAGAATTTGTTAATTTTTTTTCCAATCCTCTGGTTCTGGGTATACTTTTTCTGCTTATCCTGCGAATCTACTATGCATGGATGCAACGAAAACTGGCGGCGGTAGAGGAAGAGAGTGAGCAATTAGAAAAACAAAAGGAAATTGCTTATAATTTTCTGGAGAAAGCCGGCAATATTCTTTTATCAGGTGACCAGCTGGAAGAGCGGCTGGAGGAAATTGGCTCTTTTATTGCGGAAGCGTTGGGTGCGGATTCGGGAGCCATATTTTTGCGCCATGATGAAAATTACGTAAAAGCGAGAGCTATTTTTGGAGAAGGCATATTCCCGCCACTTATTCAGACTATTGATAAAGTTTTCACCAGTAAGAAATTTATCAAGGAAAAAATACTGAGTGATGTCGTTCCCATTCGAGAAGCACGACTGATTGGACATGTTCTTCAAACCGGTCAGTCTCAGGTTATTACTGATGGCACGAATGATCCACGTATACCTCGTAGTGCGAACGAACTTATAGAAATCAAAAGCCTGTTAATTGCTCCGTTAAGAGTCAATGAAAAAATTCTTGGTGTATGCGTCCTTGTCAATAAGCGAAGTGGAGAGAGTTTTAGTAATTATGACCAGAGTCTTTTTGAAAATCTGGTTAATTATGCAGCCTTGATGCTTGATCTTCTGTATCTTACTCATGAGGTGAGAGAGAAGCAAAATTTGCAACAGGAAATTCAACTGGCTAATGAAGTACAACAACTTCTGCTTCCCCAAAACCTGTTTCCCCTGGAAGGATATGACCTTTATGCCTATAACAAACCTGCAAAAGAATTAGGGGGAGATTATTACGAGGTTCTTGAGCTGGGCAATAATAAAATTGGCGTTGCTATTGCAGATGTATCGGGAAAAGGAGTGGCAGCAGCTCTTGTCATGGCAACTCTGAGAAGCTTTATAAAAGTGGAAGCTCCTCGTTTTGTGGATAAGCCGAAAGAACTGGTAGAACATTTAAACCACCTTTTATTTAAAGATACCAAAGAAGATATGTTTATTACACTGGCTTATGGTGTGCTGGATACAGAAACCGGAGTTTTTAAGTTTGCCCGGGCGGGGCACGAGCAGATTTCTATTTTCAGTCCAGGAAATAGTATGCCAAAAGAGTATTGTCCCAAAGGTATGGCTATGGGCATTGTAAGTCCTGATTCATTTCATCTGGAGGAATCTTCTGTCACTCTCAGGGATGAAGAATTATTGTTTCTTTATACTGATGGTGTTACTGAAGCTATGAATAAGTATCAGGATGAGTTTGGAATTGAAAGGGTGAGAGACGTGGTTCAGGCAAACTGTCAGAAAACCACGAAGGAAATATGTGGAATCCTGTTGGAGGAAATAGAAGCATTTACCGGAGGTATCTCTCAATACGATGACATCACCCTCGTGTTAATAAAAAGAGATAAAAAAAAATATAGGGGAGAGCAATAATGGAAGGTTTTTCAATCGAAACATTGAAGGAAGAAAGTGATACTTCTGAAACCAAGCTTCTGATAAGAGGTTTTTTGGATGCCCATACAGTAGATCATTTTGAACGTTCACTTGATGAGGCTCAGGAGAAAGGGTTTAAAACCATTATTCTGGACTTCTCATCACTGGATTATATTAGTAGTGCCGGTATAGGAAGTCTTATGAATTACACAAAAATAATGAAAGATAAGGGGGGTGAGTTGATCATTTTGCGACCGACTGATAAGGTCTACAGGATATTTGACCTTTTAGGTTTTTCAAAGATTTTTAACATTAAGCGTTAAACCTTTTATGTAAGGATAAAAAAATGGATGAGGAAACGAAAACAATCAGTTTTGAACTGAGTTGTCCGGTGAAGTCTGTGTTTTTAAGGCATATTCGCCAATTTATTGTGCAGTTGGCTGAGGATGTGTCCTTTTCAGAGGAAGAAGTGTCTCAAATAGAGATAGCAGTTGACGAAGCCTGTTCTAATATCATTGAGCATGCTTATAATCATTCCACAGACTTTGACAAAGAAGGGAAGAAAATTTATGTACGGGTTGAGATATATAAACATGGTATTAAGATTGTTGTAGGAGACAGGGGCAAAGGTATACAACCACACCATATTCATAGAACGAAAAATCTTAAACAATATAAAACTTCCCGATACCATAGAGGGTTGGGTACTTATATTATTACCAATTTCATGGATGATGTTCTTTTTCACACGGAAGAAGGATATGGAACTACTGTTGAAATGTTTAAATATCGAAGGGATAATGATGGCTTCACCAGAGCAGGAATTAAGTAAAAAGAGCCTGTATTCAACCAGGCAGCAACTCATTATTTTAAATCAGATCAATACTATATTGAGCTCTCTTATTCATACTGAACAGGTGGTCTGCTCTCTTCTTTATATACTCCTTATTCATGAGTTCTTCAGTTTTAGCCAGATTTATGTCTTTTCAGTATCTGATAGAGAGGGAAGCGTACAGGGAGAGTACTGTTTGGGATATAGAACAATTGAAGAAAAGAAAAAAGCTCTTACAAAAATTAAAGCTGAAAAAGAAAAGTTGCAGGAAGAGATGAAGGAACAATCCTCTGGTACTGCATATACAGTTGAACAACTGCTTTTACATGAGTTAATGGATATGTCTGCTTATATCTGTCATACACGAATAGATAAAAGACACGCTTCGTTATATTCTAACCGGGATTTAACCCTTTTTTCACGGCCTTATCTTCGGAGTCAGGATACCGTATTTAATAAAGTGATAAAAACCCAGGCAATGAGTATCGTGACTGAAAGCGATGTATATCAAAAAAACGGTTTTCAGGATTTACTTCCTCCACCGCCTCTTTTATTCATTCCCCTCAGTGCTCGAAATAAAGTCTTTAAAGTAATTGTAGCCAGTAAATGCCTGGAAAAAAAGCCGGAATTTGAACAAATAGAGTTGGCACTTATAGAGTGGATTCTCAAGCGTCTGTCATTTATATTTGAAAATTGTCAGAGATATGAAGACCTGGAACAAGCCTATCAAAAGCTGCAGGAAATTGATGAGATAAAGACAAACTTTATATCAATGATTTCTCACGAACTGCAGACACCACTGATAGATATTATCGGGTACAGCCACCTTTTAAGTGATAGCAAGTTGGGTGAAGTTAATACTCGCCAGAAAGAATCTCTCCATAAAATTATTCAGAAATCTGACCAGCTGTATGAACAAATAAGACAGATTTTATTCAGGATTCGACTTGATTCAGGAGATGTATGGAATGAAGAACATCAAAAGGTTGTTCTGCGAAGTGTTTTTGAAGAAATCTTGCGCTATTATCAACAGAAAAAATATGATAAAGAGGTTAAGTTCCGGTTAACTGTCCCGCGAAAAAAAATAGAGCTTTATCTTCGTCCGCAGATGATTAAGTATATGATGGCAGTTTTAGTAGGTAATGCAGTGAAGTTTTCCGGTTCTTCTGTAGAAATTGAAATTAAGGTTTGGGTGGCGAGTGATCAAACCTTACATATTGAAGTAAAGGATGATGGTATCGGGATTTCACAGCGAGAACAGGAAGCCATATTTCAACCATTTTACCAGGTGCAAAATCCATTGAAGCGAGAATATCCCGGGCTGGGTATAGGGTTAAGCACCTTGAATGAACTTGTCAGGTCATTAGAAGGCCGATTATTCGTCAAAAGCACACCCGGTAAAGGGAGCATTTTTGAGATCATCTTACCTGTAGAGCCGGCGTCAAAGAGTGGTGCTTAGTTATGAAAGGACGTTTTAAGGATTATTTGTCAGAATGAAAATGAATAAGGGACCTTTAAACACCTATATTGATACTTTAACCGGTTTGTATAAAGGAGAGCTTTTTGATACCAGGTTAACTGAAGAAATAAGGCGTTCTAACCGTACCAAAATACCGTTCTCTCTGTTGGCGATAGAAATTGATCATTACAGAGAATATATAAAGACATTACCGGAAACAGAGGAAAAACGTGTTTTAGCATCAGTTTGCCGTGCCATCAAGCAGGTGACCCGGGATAGCGATTTTTGTTTTTTGATGGCTGGCGGACGCATAAATATTCTGCTTCCCTACACCGATTCTTTTGGGGCTGCGCTGGTAGGAGAAAAAATTTGTCGCCAGGTAGAAAAAATCAAGTGGTTACAACAACGGATAACCATTTCAGGTGCAGTAGTGACTTATCTGAGAGAAACCCGTAATCCTGTACAGATGCTCAGTCTTGTTGATAAAAGATTATCCAGGGCAAAAAGTTCTGATGCAAATAAGATTTATTGTGATACCTCGGAAGTGAGCCTCTTTAACAGGCTGGATTTCTACTGCAGGAAGAAATATGCTCTCATAAAATTTCACAAAAAACAGGTCTTATTTGATATTGTAGCCATCCTGTTCATTGTATCTTTTGTGGCTTATTACATGCATGCCAGATACCAGGAACGTGAACAGTGGCAATTAGAATACCGGGAAAATTTTCAGCCTGAAAATATAGAGACACACTGGAATATTAATAGTGGGGAATGGATTATCGAGGATGGTGAGTTGAGGACTGTTCCCACAGAAGCCTTATCATATGTTGTAACCCATGAGAAAAGCCAGACAGGCAATTATCGTGTTAAAATGGAGGGGCATTTCGAAAGAGGAGCCCAGGTCAGTGACTTAAGTTTGATTATTGGCGGAGAGAAAGATAATCCTCAGAAAGGGTATTTTATTGGCATAGGTTCTAATGAAAACACCCGTCATAAACTTTTAAAGTTGGGTGAGGAAAAACTGGTGCAGGTAGATGAACCGCTTCTCCATAAAACTCCATATCAAGTCAAAGTGGAGAAGATTGACCATTACATTACAGTCTTTTTAAATGGGACTCCTATTCTTGAGTACTGGGATCTTTTTCCCTTAAATGATATAAGACATAACAAAGTCAGTCTTTATACCTTTTTCCCGGGAATGGTGGTAACCAGTTTTGAGATATATTCTCAAAAAGAGCCCAAAAAAGTGCCTTTATTGAATGTGCCTGATACTCTTTTTCGGCTGGGACACTATGAACAGGCATATCATGAATACCGGGAACTGTTACCAGAATATAAAGATACTGATCAATATGATGTCCTGACATTTAAAAAGGCACTATGCCTGATACAACTTCAACGGTTAAATGATGCTGAAAAACTCTTACAACGTGTCATTTATACTGGAAGTGTAGAAGGTCTTATTCCCTATGCCAAGCAGCAAAAAGCCCAGATTCTTGTTGAGCGCGGGCAATACGGGAGTGCTTTGTCTTCTCTGAAAATCCTTCTGGATGAATATCGCCATGATGAACAGGTGAAAGGTTTATTTGCTTCCCACCTGATGTCTCTTGCTGAAATATTATCTGTATCCCATCCCCGTGCTTCCAATGACTTTTTTCATGCCTATATTCATCATGTTCCTCGTGATACTTATGGTTGTGCCTATGCCAAAATACAGATGATGGAGAATTTTATAAAATCAGGAGATTTTCACCGTTTTGAGGAAACGAAATCCTATTTTAATGAGCAATTTGCTTACTTTCGGGATTTTTCTTTCCAGAGAGACCGGTTATCTTCCTGGGCATCATTCAGAAAAAATCAAACCCAGAAGGCAATTCAGATGATTAGAGAGATGCCTGCCAGATATGAAGACCTTGAATACTCTTTTCCACAGCTTTATAGCCAGGAAGCGCGATATTACTTCTATATAGAAGATTATGAGAATTTGCAAAGACTGTATGAGAAGACGACACGGCAGGAATATAGGGACCAGGAAAATCATGATCTCTTGCTGGTAGAGTCATTATGGTCATTGTCCCGGGAGTTGGAAGGAGATGATGAAGGCATGCAGACATTAGAAGAGAGGCTCAGTCAGATGTCTGATCAATCAATATATCAAATGTATCCCAGATTGTATAAGGGATACATTCATTATCTTCGTGAAGAATATTATCTTGCCAGACAATCATTTTACAGGGTTTCACAGGCGGCGCTGAAACAACCGGAAGGGCTACGTAATGCCCAGATTATGACGGGATTAAGTTTTCTTGCTGAGGGGAATCCATTTGCTCTTAAAACGTGGGGCGATGAAGTGATGCAGAATCGTCCATCTTATTCTCTGGAATATCTTGTGGCAAGGTATCTCCTTGATGAAGTGACTGCTAGCGAGTTTATTGGGATTTTTACCTCTGAAAAGAAACGTCTGTTCCCACTGGCCTATTATATTACAGCAGAAAAAGCATTATTTGAGGGGCAAAAAGACCTGGCGGAAGAGTATTATACCGACTCTCTCTATTATTCACAATGGAATGAATTTCCTTCTTATCTGGTAGAAAGAAGGAAAACATCTCACTTTTAATTACCGGGATTTAAACCCTGGAATTAAGTCTAGAAATGAAGCGGGAGAAATTCCAAAAGTACAATGCACTGAAAGTTCATGATAGATAGTCCATGATATTTTGACACTCTGTCAATTTTTTGAAGAGATACAGTGTTTACATCTTATTGTATAAAATTGCGGTTCCTTATCAGTGAAAAAGAGTGTTTAGTATTTTCAGAATGAAAGGGTGAGAAACATCATATAAAGGAGAGTATATTTGATGTCTGAGAAAAAAGAAAGGATGCCTTCCATAGCGATGTCTTTGCTGCCGGTGTTGGTGGTGGGCATAGCATTAGGTTTTTCGGTATTTGTTTTTGATGCTGAACCTCACATTGCCCTGTTTATTGGAGCAGTGGCTGCTGGTATTGTGGGCTCCATGCATGGTTATAAATGGGAAGTTATAAGAGAAGGTATTACTGAAAGTGTGGGCAGGGCGATTTCTGCGCTTATTATTCTTTTGATTATCGGTATGATTATCGGGGTGTGGATAGCAAGCGGTATTGTGCCCGCTTTAATCTATTATGGATTTAATATAATGCATCCTTCATGGTTTTTACCTTCAGTGTTAATAGTCTGTAGCTTTATGTCAGTTATCACAGGAAGCTCGTGGAC
>PWGE01000430.1 GCA_003554345.1 Candidatus Sumerlaeota bacterium
CTACCAATCCCTGCCTGTACATCTGCCTGGTCCTTTTATTAATACGGGCATAGAGCTGCTCTCGTTCTCGTACCAGCGCAACACCCCGCACCTTGAGGGGGGGTCTTTTTTTTCGATGGTCTTCCTGAAGCCGGGTAATCGAGCGACCGGTCAAAATATAAACCTCCCAGGCTCGAATGATGCGCCTGGAATCTCCAGAATCAATACGATGATAACTTTCCGGGTCCACCTTATACAACTGGGCATGAAGACGCTCAGGGCCATTATGATCAATCTGTTGCTGTAATTCCCGGCGGACCTCTTCTGAACGCTCCCCTTCCGGGAAAACCCCATATACAAGGCGCAACAGGTACATCATAGTCCCACCTACCACCAGCACATTCTTTCCCCTTTCCCGAATTTCAAGAATTTTTTTCTCGGCATTGTATACAAACTGTGCTACATCAAACATCTCATCAGGATCTATCAGATCAACAAAATAATGGGGTATCTTCCTTCTTGTTTCAGGAGAAGGTTTGGCAGTCCCAATATCAAAATACCGGTATAACTGCATGGAGTCGGCACTTATTATTTCTGCATCAAGCTGCCTGGCAATTTCCACGGAAAGAGAAGTCTTTCCCACTGCAGTGGGACCCGTCAATATATATATTTCTCTTTCAAAAAGGTTTTCTTTCATTATAATACACTCTCCTATGAAAAAATTCCCGGATTATCTGTATGCTTTTTTTATTCTTTGCATCTATTTTATCCTAAAGTATCAATTTATCTCTCTTGCCTATCTGGATTTTGGAGACGGGAATTATCTTTATATTTCATGGCGCCTTTCCCGGGGAGAAATATTGTACAGGGATATCATTTCTCCTCAACCCCCTGTTATGCTCTACTTCTGGAGCATCTGGCACCGGCTGATACCTGAACTCACCGCACGGGTCCACTTTTTTCGTGCTGCTGCTATTTTTGTGCATATGGCAGCAGGGTGGATGGTATTCCTTCTTGCCCGCCTGATCTTTAAAAACCGGGTAGCCGGTTTCCTGGCTCTGGTGTTATATCTTATGCAGCCTATCGGCTTCTGGTGGTTTCGGTGTATTCAAAGTGAACCTCTGGGAATCGTGTTTATGCTCATAAGCACTTATTTTCTCCTGCAACCAGGCAGGCGGAATTTTTTGTCAGGCGGCATTTTCAGCGGTCTTTCTGTGGCTGTGAATATGGTTTTTCTACCCTACTTTTTACTCGTGGCTCTTATAATCCTATGCTATCGTCCAAACCAGTATAAACAATTCTTCCTCGGAAGTGGTGGTATCCTGGCAATTATATTTTGCCTGATGACCATTTTAACCGGCACCGACGTCTGGCAACAGGTCTTTCTCAATCAATTTCAGACATATACAGGGCAACTTCCCTATTATCTCAATAAGTTAATTACCTTTGGCGGCATTATTATTCATCTGGAGGCGGCGGTAATTATTCTGTTTTTCTTTGGTTTATTTCACTATATGAAGCAGAGCACCTCATCTTACAGTAAAGTACTACTGGTCTTATTGAGCCTTCAGGCATTGGGGTCCTACTTCTTTGTGACCAAAGGCGGTACAGTAGATTATATCTTCAGTATTGCGGAACCCTTCCTTGCTCTATTTGCCGCTTATGCGTTATTGACCATCTCTCGTTATTTTATTTCCCTCCTTCGTGGCCAATGGCCTCTGCTGGTAAAAATTATCTGTTTTATAGGTCTTATACATTTTCTTATTGTTATCACATACTCACCGATACAATATAACGCAAGAACCCTGCGAGGGGAAAACTATGAGGCAGATGTTGACACTGTCACCAACCTGGTAAGTCTTATTCGCAGAAATACATCCAGAGACGATCATATCCTGGCCCCCCCCTATTATGCTTTCCTTGCAGAAAGACAGATTATTGAAAACCTCTCTTCCACCTATATTTTTCACATGAAATATTTGCAGGAAGATCCTGAAGCAAGGGAAACCATGGACGAGCTGTTAGAAGCCGTCAGAAACAAACAACTGCCTGTCATTCTTCTGAACATGAATCAGCTGGGCACCATCACACCTTTACGGGAAGCAGTGAGGAAGCATTATTCACGCACAGACCAGATCCGAACAAGGCACGAATATATTGAAGTGTATCTTCCTGAAGAAGATTAAGGAATTTCGCCCAATGAATGGCATTTTCGGGCAGTTAAGACGAACCATCGGCTATCTATTTCATATTATCCGAAGCAAGATTCTCATAATCCTCCCGGCGACCGAGGTCCTTCCACAGCCCACTATAGGGATAAGCTCCTACAGGAACATTCTTTTCGAGACAGACCTTCATCAGATCATCGAAGCCAAAGTAGCCTTCTGAAGGAATATAGCGGAAAATTTCTTTTTGAAAGAGATATAACCCCATACTCACGGAATAATGTAATACCGGCTTTTCCTGAAAATCGGTAATACGCTGATCCTGGACTGACAGGACGCCGAAGTCAACAGGAACTTTCCGATGTGTGGTAGCGACAGTAGCCATCCATTCCTGTGAACAATGAAATTTCTCCATTTCAGGAACGGAAAGATCGGTCAGAATATCTCCATTAATCACCAGAAACGTAGAACTCAGCTGCTTTTCGATCAAACGAAGAGGAGCGATAGTTCCCAGAGGAAAGTCTTCCATTGAATATGTAATATTAACACCCCAACGAGAACCATCCTGAAAGAAGTTTTGAATCAGTTGCCCGAGATGACCGATGGAAATGATAATATCCCGAATATCATTTCCCCTCAAATACTCCACAATATGTTCGAGAATCGGCTTATCCCAGACGGGAAGAAGAGACTTGGGAAGGATCGTAGTATAGGGATAAAGACGCGTTCCTTTTCCTCCGGCCAGTATAACAGCTTTCATATTGAATGCCTCAATGCCCTGAAGGTAGGTGGCAGATATTCCACAATATCACGTGCTCTTACAGAATAAACACTCATATTTTTAGCAGCCATGTCACCGGCATAGCCGTGAATAAACACAGCAAGACAGGCTGCCTCAAGCAAATTCAAATCCTGTCCCAGCAGAGCGGCAAAAATTCCTGCCAGCACGTCACCACTTCCCCCTGTTGCCAGTCCGGGATTACCGGTAGGATTAATAAAAATAGTGTCCTCCTCACAGATCAGTGAAGCAATACCCTTTAACACCAGGAGTTTATCGGTATTACGTGTAAAGTCAAAGCAGGCTTCTATGCGATGAGCAGACAGGTACTGTACTGTTTTCCCCAGAAAGTTCGCCAGTTCGCCGGTATGGGGAGTAAAAGCTATCCGCATATCTTTTTCCTTGAGATTAATACCACTGTTTTTGAGGTTATAAATGGCATCCGCATCGAGAATAAAGGGAGGGTCAGTCTTTTGAGAAGAACCCTTTTCATCTTTTTTCAATATTTTTTTCAATATTTCAACCAACTCTTTATTCCGTCCCATACCGGGTCCTATCAAAACGGCATCACTCTTCTCAATATATGACACAATCGTTTCAACCGCCAGTTGAGAGATAGTTCCCTCGGGCGTAGACCGCAATCCGATCACAATGGGCTCAATCACCTGAGAAGCAACAATATCGGCTATCTTATCCGGTACCAGCAGATACACCAGACCGGCACCACTTCTATAAGCCGCCCTGGCTGCCAGAACAACCGCTCCCACCATAGATCGGGCTCCACCGATAATAACCACCTTACCGGCATCGCCCTTATGGAAAACCCTTTTCCTGACGGGTAATAATCCGCCCATCTCTTTTTTGTTCAGATAGAAATAAGAGCTCTTGGCTTTTTCAATAATACTATCAGGAAAACCAATATTAGCCACTTGCAGATCTCCCGTGTAATCAGGAGCCGGATAGCGAAAAAAACCAATTTTAGGTGCTCCAAAGGTGATCGTCTTATCTGCCCTGACAGCAATACCCAGGGGAATACCGGTATCACAGTTCAATCCCGACGGGCAGTCCACCGCAATGATAGGTACCTTCATCTGCTGTATGAGTTCTATCAATTTTTTTTCAAGGGAACGGACCTCTCCTTTCAGCCCAATACCAAACAGGGCATCAACCACCAGGTCAAAAGAACTATCCGAGAGAGGGAAATCCTTTATTTTCCCCTCATTATTGAGGCAGTAGACCTCGTGAGACAAACCGGTAAGTTTTTCCCACATTATTTTACTGAGACCGCTGAATTTTCTGGTATCACAGCTGGTAAGCAGGGTAACGGACTTCCCGGCTTTAATGAGTTTTCTGGCGACAACCAGACCGTCTCCTCCATTATTCCCCTTACCAACAAGCAAAACCACATTTTTTACAGGAAAAGGAAGACGTTTGATACTTTCTACAACAGCAGTGCCGGCATTTTCCATGAGCGTTTGACCGCTGATTCCATGCTCTTCCATTGCCGTGCGATCAATTTCCTGCATCTGCTCTATCGTAACAGCCGGATAAGAAGCCTGTTTTAATTTCTCCATTCTTGTCACCCTTCCTTGCGAAATATATTCTCATGTTCATCTGGAAACGGCAGGGAACGGGTTTTACCCCTGGTAATAGGAATTTCAATGCGAAAGGTAGAACCCTTGCCCACAGTACTATCAACCTGAATGTCTCCGTCATGCGCCTTTACTATATTATAAACATTCATCAAGCCCAGGCCGCTTCCAAAGCGTTTCGTGGAAAAATAAGGCTCAAATATCTTTTTCAAATGCTCATCCGGTATTCCCTTACCGGTATCCATTATTTCAATAATACTTTTGCCTTTTTCATACCATCCTTTTATTTTAATTTTACCACTCTCATCCAGGGTTTCTATGGCATTTTTAATCAGATTATAAAAAGCCTGATACATATTTTTAGGATCAATGTAAATTTCTTTATCTTCCTGTTGGAGCTCCATCTCAATATTCACATTTTTCTCTTTCAGCTGGGGCACGAAAGCCTGCACCACTTCTGTAAGCAGGTCATGAAGTTTACAGGGAAGACGCTGTAGTTTAAAGGGACGTGCTATTTTAAGAAAGTCTGAGGTGAGAGAATTCAAACGACTCAGCTCCTTTTTGACATCATCTATCTCTTCTTCCAGTTCTTTTCGATAATCACCTTCCACTCCCTTCAGTAATTCTTCCATGATATTCATTCGAATGACAAGGTTATTAAGAGGATTGCGTATTTCATGGGCAATACCCGCTGTCAGAGTGCCCAGAAAAGAAAGTTTTTCTGCTTGAAAAAGTTTTCGGTTCCGAATCACATCCTCCGTTATATCACGGATGATGATGACCAGGTAATCAAGTTCATCCCCCTCGGAAAGGGTGAAAATAGGAACGGAATTCCAATGCAGGTAAGCAAAACGGGGATCCTGCACCTCAATACGGCAGGTCTGGTCGTAAGTCCCCGCATAGAATATTTCCTCCACGTTATTATTCAGATTTTCGTCATAAAATTCCAGTTTCATACCCCGGGGGTCTTTTTTTGTCGTTTTCAGAAAAGGCAGCATATTATCATTGGTTATGACCACTCGCTGTTGAGAATCAATGACGATAACCCCAAAAGGCATTTGATTTATTATGGTACGATAAAGATGTCTTTCCTCGTAAAAATGAGTTAAAAAACGTTGCACCTGCTCATCGTCAATCTGAGAAAGAGTCTGAATGGTTTTGACGATATTTTTAGGTATTTCCATTACTGTTTTTTCTCCCCAGGTATTCCAAAATACTTATAATAACAAATAATAAAGCAAGCTGCAAGATAAAAAGAAGGTGGAGAGCAAGCGTTTGAGATGCCAGAAAAGCCAGGGAGGTAAAGCCGGTCATAATACAAACCAGGTAGATAAAACAGACTGCTCCTTCGCGGGACAGACCGAGATTCACAAGACGGTGCGAAAAGTGGTTTTTATCACCCTGAAAGGGAGATGCCCCCTTTTTTAAGCGAATAAAGACTACCGACAGAGTATCATAAAGGGGAAGGGCAAAGATAGAAAACGGCAAAAAGAATACCAACCAGGGGTGTTCCTGACGAACGGCAAACGTTTGCAGCACCACTATTATGGAGAGAAAAAAACCTAAAAAGAGGCTGCCGGCATCTCCCAAAAATATAGAACCCCGCCGAAAATTATGAAACCAGAATCCCAGGACGGAAGCCCCGAATATTACAAGAAGAATGGAAATTAAAAACTGATGGGTCAACACGGCAATAACCCATAGAAAGAAAGAGACAATTACAGCCACACCGGAACTTAAACCATTCATATTATCGAGAAGATTAAAGGTATTGGTTATAAGCACCACCCAGAACACTGTAAGCAAAAGATGCATCCAGGGAGAGGGAAGAAAAAAGGTGATCCTTATATCAAAGAAGAATACCACGAGGGCGGCTATACACTGACCCAGAATCTTCTGCAACGGTGATAATTTGCGCCAATCATCAACCAATCCAACCAAAAAGATAATAAGAGAACCTATAAACAGTCCTGCAATTTCACGCCGGACAATCTCAATATTGGCCAGATACCGAAAAGGATAACGGTTTAAATAATCGACCATTTCTGAGCCATAGTACATAAAAATCATCCCTGCTACCAGTATTCCCCACACGGCAAAAAATATTGAGGCCCCTCCCAGGTAGGGAACGGGAGCGGCATGGATTTTTCGTGCACCGGGATGGTCTACAAGATTAAATAGACGGGCAATTTTCTTCCAGATATTAACAAAACCCATGGAAAAAAATGCTATTCCCATAAACAGGACTCCCTGAAAGAGAAACCAGGCTGACATCATATTCATACTTCAGGCACCTTCATTGAAAATTGTGTTGGGCAATTTCATATCTTTTCTCCCAGTAAGCAACTTTATCTTCATTATCTATGGCACGATAGATATCCATGATATGATTTATATACTGCGCTTTATATGGATACTGAATATGAGCTTTTATGGCATACTTCAGAGCAGGGACATACTCCTCTTCCTGGTAATAATATAAAGAGAGAAGAAAAGAAGCATACGGAAAATATTCAAGATAGGTCTTGTTTTCATGCAAAAATTCAATTTTTCTCTGGCGGGGAATAGCAGCATACTGTATGGCTGCCAGCGTAGTACGTTCTTTTATGGGAAGCCTGTTCCATTTTCTGAGTTCCCGCGCCACCGCCGTTGCGTTCTGTGCCTGCACATTCATTTCTATAGCAGCCTTACGGTAATGGGATAAAGAGGTTAAAAAAGTCACCAGGAGGAGCATTAAAAAACCAAGGACAAGCAGGACTCTTTTTAACGTGGAAAGATTCAAGTAAAAAAAAGAACGCGATGGCCAGGTAACACCCAATACCAGAACAAAAAGGAAGAAAAAGAGTTCATGGTAAAAATAATAGGAGAGGAGATTAAAAATGGCAAACGCTCCCCACCCAAAAAACATTGCCGGTCGAGAAAAATCCGGGTACCTGGCAAAGTACAGGAGAGGAAAAAACAAAAAAAGGCAGAGGAAAATAGCGCCGAAAACACCCTTTTCC
>PWGE01000254.1 GCA_003554345.1 Candidatus Sumerlaeota bacterium
ACGCCTTGCTACTTACTGCACTACCAACAATATAACGATGATTCACACCTTCAAGTGGTACGACTTAATTATAGCCCTTTTGCTCAGGCGTTTGTATCATACTCCTCTCATTCATATTCACACCCTTGAAGTGGGAAATCCTTATCTTCTGCGCCCGTGGCAGAGATTGCTGCTTAACTATCCCAGCGGTCTTCTCATTCCCGGGAAAAAACAGGACTTTCTTTCTTCCAGTTCCCCTCCAGCCGCCTTTCTGCCCCCTTTTATAATGCCTTCTCTGTGGACTGAGCAGCGGTACAGCCCCTCATTACCCCTCAACCTCCTTATTGTCAGCAAGCTCAGTAAAGACCGTCATTGGTCTCTTCTTTTATCTGCTCTGCGAGAAATACAAACAGATAATATTCATATTTCACTTTTTGGAAAAGGTGCGTATAAGAGTACTCTTCAACAAGAAAGCAAGGAGATGCCTGTTCAGGTTTCCTTTTTAGGACATAAAAATCTTGAAAATGCCTACAAACACGCTGATGCAGGCATTATTCTGGGAACTGGCAGTGATGGTTTCTGTCGCACCCTATTTGAGTTTTACGCCCAGCACATCCCTGTTATAGCGCCCAATTACGGGGTTTTCAGAGAGATGGTTCCTGAATACCAGGACAATGCACTTTTCACCACCGCTACAGACCTCCGGCGAATACTCTCAGACCTTACCCTCAGGCAACTGATGCAATGGCACAGAACCCTGCAATCTTTTCATGCTATGTATACCCCGCCAAAGCTCGCCCTGCAATACCAGGAATATTACAGTTCCTTTTTTTAAGAAAAATCCGACCTTTCAGAATATTACTGTTGTGAACGATTTATCACCTTCTCTAAAATTTCGGATAGTTGCTCATAGCGGTAGGGCTTGGGAATTTTATCATCAAAACCATATTCCTCCGGATGTAACATTACAGGATCTGAAAAATAACCACTACAGGCAATCACAACAACGTCAGAATGTTTCTCACGCAAAACTTCTACCAGTTTTGTACCACCCATTTTTCCGGGCACGGTTAAGTCGACTATGAGAACATCAAACGGTCGACCTTTTTTGAGAGCTTCTTCATATCTTTCAAGCGCCTCTTCACCATGAGTACAGGGCACAGGTTCATATCCCATGTCCTGTAACATTTCTGCTGCGACATCTAAAATCATTTCTTCATCATCCATAACCAGTATTTTCCCCTTTCCCTTCTTTTGAACTTTTTGTTTCCTTTCAGGTTTATGTTTCAGGTCAGGAAAAGCGGGCAAATAAATAGTGAAAGTTGTCCCCTCAGAAGAGGATGAATCTACCGTTATATAGCCGTCATGCTGACGAATAATAGAGTAAACTGTAGATAAACCCAATCCGGTACCTTCTGTTTTGGTCGTAAAAAAAGGGTCAAATATACTGCTCAAATATTTTTGGGGAATTCCTTCCCCTTCATCACTGATAGAAATCATGATGTGGGGCTGTTGAGGTTTAAGCAAAGGCACTTCATGTTTTCCCGCAGGTATATTTTGCACCTTTATATGGACGTTACCACCATCTGTCATGGCTTCGCGGGCATTTATGAGAATGTTATCAATTGCCTGTTCAATCTGGCTTTTATCTATATGAGTTGACCACACAGTGGTGTCCGCCTCTATCTGATACGAAATATTTGTCCCACTTAAAGCCAGGGTTGACGTATTTTGCAAGATCTCATGGATAGAATGTGGCTCTTTCGAAAAAGCTCCTCCCCGGGAAAAAGTAAGTAACTGTCTGGTCAGATTCTGAGCCCGTTCATAAGCTGAAAAGGCATTATTAAGATATTGTTTCACCTTTTTCTTTGAATCCAGAGCCTTTTCAGCCATTTCCAGAGACCCGAATAACCCCATCAATAGATTATTAAAGTCATGAGCTATACCTGCCGCTAATGTTCCCACTGATTCCAGTTTCTCTCTCTTGACCATTTCTTCTTCATATTTCAGGGTATCTGTAATATCGCGTAGAACAAAGACCATACCTGTTATCTTGCCCTCATTATTCTTGATGGCAGCCCCACTTAAGGAAATATGACGCTGTTTATCTTCGCCTTTTCTCATGATAAGGTCCCTTGCATACTGACAGGACTTGCCTTTCTCCATCATATTATGAACAACATTTCTGCAATAAGAGTCTTCTCTTCCACAATACAGGAATAAGACCTCATTGATATGCTTTCCTCTTACCTTTTCTCTCTTTTCCTGAAGCAGACGCAAACTTTCATCGTTTAACAGGACACTTCGCCCTTCTGCATCAGTGGTTATCACGCTGTCGGTAATATTGTCTAATGTTACCTGCAACAATTTTTTTCTTTCGTGTAGCAACTTCCGATAATATGCCCCTTCCTCCTCAATGCCAATAGCGGTACTGATAATGTCCAGAATATTCTTCAATCCTGGCTCGAGGTACGCCTTACCTCTAAAATAAAGATTCAGAAAACCCACACGGTTATCTCTATCTATCGCTTTTCCAACATATGAGCTGATACTCTCTTTTTCTGTTCTTTTTTCTGAAGGAACAGACAAAAACTCATGACAGTCTGTCAATTCAACGAGACTTTCTTTCCTATCCTTCCACATTTCCGAAATAATTTTGTCTTCAATATCAACGGGAAAAGCAGAAGTCGGATGCTTTTTCCAGCGAGCAGTAGAAGATGATTGTTCTTTACAGGAAAAATAGGACGCATAAGATGCATTCAGCAATGTGCCAGCCATTTTCATCAATTTTCTTATATTTTCCCGGTGGTCTATAGTAAAATCCAGAAAACACTTTGTGATTGAAGAAAGTCTTTCTTCGGCTTTTTTTCTTTCTGTTATATCAATTGCCGAACAAACCACATATTCGACTTCTCCTTCATGATTGATACTGGGCGTTTTCGTTATATCAAAAAGACGAGGCACCCCAGTTGTATCCGGAATCCACTCTTCAGTTCGAACCTGTTTTCTGTCTTCAAAAACTCTCTTATTGCCTTGTATACAGGTCTTCGCTATTTCATAAGGAAAAAACTCCCAGAGGGTACGGTAGCTTATCTCTTTCTGGGTCAAACCCAAAAAACGGGCATGGGCTTTATTAACCGCTCCGTACGTTTCAACATCACGAAGATACCATACACGAGCCTCTATATTATTCAGGAGTATGTCCTGTTCTTCAAGGATTTTTCTCTGGTTGATTTCTGCTTCTTTCCGCTCTGTAATATCCCGTCCTACCCCCTGTGCTCCTACAATTTCCCCTTCTTTATTTCGAATGGCATTATCTTCCCACCCAATCCACCGCCAGCCCTTCACTGTTTTAGCCCGTTGTTCAAAATAGACCCGGTAAGGAGGTTTAAAAAGCTTTTTCATTGCCTGTAAAGACGGCTCAACGTCATCCTCATAAATAAACGGAATAAACGTTTTCCCAATAAGTTCCTCTCGTTTTTTCCCAAACATTTTACAGTAAGTATCGTTTACAAACGTGAATCTATTATTGATGTCCACCCGGACAATCAATTCCTGCTGCGATTCTAAAATGCCTCGAAGATATTCTTCATCTCTTCGTAATCGTTCTTCTACCTCTTTTTGCGGGGTGATATCCCTTAATTGTTCTACGATTTGCACCACATTTCCCTTTTCATCGAGAACCGGATTACTCCGACAGTGGAGATATCTATCCTCGTCAGGCAAATACTTTTCAATTTCTTCTAATTGGTGAGATTGTAATGCCAGCTCCGTAGCACATTCCTCACATGGCTCATTTCTTCCTAACAGCTTATAACACTTCTGGTTTTTAACTTCTTCAGCGGTAACTTCCAACCACTCATAACCCGCCCTGTTAAACTGTTGAATGGTATGATCAGGTTTTTGAATAGCTATAATGTCAGGTATAGCATTGATAACACTTTCTAAAAGCCTGTTTTGCCTGAGAATATCACGTTCTCTTTCTTTGCGCTCAGTAATATCCCGCACCCATTCTAAAAAACATTCCACTTCCCCTTCTTTATTCAAAAAAGGGATGATTCTTACATCAAACCATATTCCTTCAACAGTCTGCTTTTCTTCCTTTAAAGTTTTCTTTGTATCAAATACTTTCTGGGCAACACAATCCGGGCAAATAGCATAATACCCTCTGTACGTTTTATAACATTTTGTAGAGAGTTTTCTTTTAGCGGGAGAAACGTCAGCCGGCCCTTTCCAATTACTAAATAGAATATTCATCTGACTATCCTGAATAGAAACCATATCCGGTATCAGTGCCAGAAGATTTTTGAAACGTTCTTCACTTTCTAACAATCGCTTTTCTGATAAATACCGGGAAACAACCATACCTATTTTTTTAATAAGAAGCTCTATGGCCGCAGGTTCCAGTATTGTTTTTCCTTGCGGCATAACAATCACAAATTCTCCTAATACCCTTTCTCCTCTTATTATTCCTGCAGCATATATTTTCCCGGCCTGTAAAGTTTTTTCCAGAGTTACAGCCTGATCCTTATTTAAACAGGCATGGACAATGTCATATAACTTATTATATTGAACCAACCTTTGAGAACGCAACTCCCTGATTTTAGCTGGATAAACTTCCCACTTTTTCCCCACCAGACTTTTTTTCAAAGACCCGGCATCACCGGATACAGCTACTGTCTTTGCCTTCTGACCACTTTTCTCATAAAGATTCATACAGACAAAAGTAGCACCGCAGAAAGTTCTAAGGTCGTCAGTCAGTGTTTGATAGTTTATAGTACCAACGTCGTATTGAACATATTTTTCAGTACAAGATAGTATCGATTGCAGAGATAGATTTTTTTTCTTCTCGCTTATATCTCTGAATATTGTCAGGAAGTGATGGGCGTCTATACGGGAGGATATCACCTTATACCAGCGCTGGGAGGGATCGTGAAATTGTTCAAAAGAATTTTTCCCTCCATTATCTGAAACTGCTTTATATACCTCTTTCCAGTCCAGGGGAAATGTCTCAACACGACTGACCTTCTTCCCTATTATCTGTTCTTTTCGCCTATCCACTAATTTCTCAAAACCCTTATTCGCTTCCCTGCATATATAGTCGACCTCCCCTTCCCGGGTTTTTCCAACTATTTGATGCAAAACCACTGCATCCGGTAAACTTTCTAAAATATTTGAATATTCACTGGTATTTAAGGTCATAGGAATAACTCCTAAACATAAATTTTCTTATTATAATAATACCTTGACCCATACTCAATCGATAAACATATATTGCCAATCATTAAAAAGCATGAAAACTCGAAACTTTTCACCAATCCACAGAATGAGACTGTCCGAACACAAAATAGTTGTCTCTTTCTACCATCATTCAGAAAGATGCTCTGTGAAAATCTTTTCTAAAATCTCATGATAATTTTGAAAGGCAAAAAGGTTTCCGTGCCTTCCTTCAGGAATAGTAAAAAACTCGTCATCCTCTGTTAAATACTTTTTAAGGCGGGCACTGGTTTCATAAGGTACAACCTCATCATCTTTTCCCTGGAGGATACGAATCGGCGCGTCAACTTCCTGGATATACTGATCAGTACGCAAAGGATATCTCACCAGGAAAGTCGGCAGATAAGGATAATGGCGCCGGGCCAGATCTTTCATATTATAAAAAGGTGATTCCAGTATCAGCATTCGGGGATTGGTTCTGGAAGCCACATAGGTGGCAATCGGCGTACCCAGTGAATAACCACATAAAATAATTTCGCTTTCTTCATAACGCTCTGTCAACCTTTCATAGAGATAAAGAGCATCATCGAGCAGAGCTTCTTCACTGAGAGATCCGGTACTTTTGCCAAAGCCCCGATAATCAGGCATAAAGACATCAAAATCATACTGAAAAAAGTTTTCTGCTGAATAACCCCATTCACGGAGGCTATCGGCATTACCATGCAAAAAATATACCACTCCCCGCGGATCCTCGGTTTGAAAAAGCAAGGCATTGAGTTCCACCCCTTCTCCCCGATCAAAAAACATCTCTTCAAAAGGCATATGGAACTCAAACTCATAATCCCGGGGTAATTCCTCTGGCATAAAAATAATTTTTTCCTGAACAAAAAAAATCACTCCACATAAAATGATATAGAAGATGAAAAGAGGAAGAAGAATGTTTCTGGCTACTCTTCGAAGAGCAGCAAATATAGCAGGAAAAGAAAATATCTGTTTCAATTTCATATTTTACTATTCTATCATCCTACACGCTGGCGCTGTATTTTCAACTAAAGCCGGCTACTGAATCTCTTCAACAACTCGCCAGTTACCTTTTCCTGTTTGAACTATAGTTCACTCCCTTCTTCAATGAGTGCCCGGTTTTATATGATAGAATTTTATATTAATTCTAATATGTTATCTTTGTATTGTGCTCTAAGTGTACTATAATATAGTGGTACTTTTAGTTATTTTAAGCTATTCATACGAAGGAGATAATAATGAAAGTTAACGGCTTTTTAATGATTGTTTTTCTATGCATGGGGATCCTTTCTGCAAGCGGCGGGTATTTTGCCGGCGGACAGGGAACTTCAGAAGACCCTTTCCACGTAAAAACAGCAGAGCAGCTGGATTATATCAGAAATCATCTCGATGCTCATTTCCTGCAAAAAGCAGATATTGATCTCAGCAGCTTTACAGACAATGGAGGTTGGATTCCTATAGGAGAGATACATATAGACCTGGATAATGATGAAATTATTGTTATAGCTCCTTTTACCGGTTCTTATGACGGAAATAGTCATCAGATTAAAAATCTTTTCATTAATAGAAATGAGAACGGACAGGCTCTCTTCAGCTGTATCAGTGAAGCCCAACTCCATAATATCACCCTGGAAAGTGTCCATGTTTCAGGTAATGATGGTACAAGCGGCCTGGTAGGAGTATGTGAAAAGAGCCAGATCACAAACTGCGCTGTCACAGGCACTGTATCAGGTGCAAGAGGAGTAGGAGGATTGACTGGAGCTTCTCTTATAAAATCAACTATATCACACTCTCATACTGCCTGCGAGGTCTCCGGTGAATTAGCCGCTGGTGGTTTAACAGGTGTACATGAAATGGACTGTCTCATAACACATTGTTCCTCAACAGGAAATATTACAGGTAAAATGGCAATAGGTGGTCTGGTGGGGATCAATGAAGAAGAGGCAACAATTATTCACTCCTACAGCACAACTGAAGTTACGGGTAATACTGGTGTTGGAGGGTTAGTAGGTCTGAATAAGGAAAAGGGAACAGTCAATAATTCTTATGCAAAAGGGAACATTTCCGGTCATAAAGGAATTGGTGGACTGTGTGGTGTTAATGAAAACAAAGGTATTATCAGGAACTCTTACGCTACCGGCAACATTTCTGGAAATATTGCTGTAGGCGGTTTAGTGGGAAGGAATATTTCTCTTGTTGAAACCTCTTATGCAACAGGAAAAGTAAACGGAAACGATATAGCTGCAGGGGGCCTCATCGGAGTAAACGAAGAGGGTGGAATGATCGAGAACACC
>PWGE01000238.1 GCA_003554345.1 Candidatus Sumerlaeota bacterium
GCGGCACCTGTTTTTATGTGTGTCCTGAACCAGGGGCTATCACTCTCATCAGACACGACAAGAAAAGGGAAAAACCATGAAGAAGCTTGTAAAAGGTAACGAAGCGGTAGTCATTGGAGCACTGGTAGCCGGCTGTGATGCTTTTTTCGGATATCCTATCACTCCGGCCAGTGAAATTTCCCACAAAGCGTCAGAGTATTTTTTGCCGCTCAACAAAGTATTTCTTCAGGCAGAAAGTGAAATTGGCGCCATCAACATGGTGTTTGGCGCTTCTTCCTGCGGCCGGCGGGTTATGACAGCCAGTTCAGGCCCTGGAATAAGCCTGAAAACAGAAGGAATCTCTTACCTGGCAGGGGCAGAGTTACCGGCGGTTATTGTTAATATCATGCGGGTAGGACCGGGTCTGGGCAATATAGGTCCTGAACAGAGTGATTACTTTCAAATGGTAAAAGGAGGAGGTCATGGTAATTACAAAGTGATTACTTTTGCTCCTAACTCAGTCAATGAAATTTTCTCTTTTACCATCAAGGCATTTGAAATAGCAGATAAATACCGCAATCCGGTTGCTATTCTTGCAGATGGAACCCTCGGGCAAATGATGGAACCCATTGAGATAAAACCCCTCGAGATTCATCCCCCCGAAAAACCCTGGCAGGTAGATCCCACACCCGCCTCAAACGATCGCATTATCACCTCAATTTATCTTGACTTTGACGATATGGAGCAATATATCAGAACAGTAGAAAAAAAGTACCGGCAGGTAGAAGAACAGGAAACAATGGTAGAATGTTACAGGATAGATGATGCTGAATACATTTTTACAGGATTTGGAATTGTCAGCAGAGTTCTTAAAAGCGTTGTGGATAAACTACGTAACAACGGTACAAAAGCCGGCATGATACGTCCTCAAACTCTATGGCCTTTTCCACGAAAGACCTTTGAAGAGGCAGCTAAAAAGGGCAAAAAATTCTTTGTTGTCGAACTCAGTACGGGACAATATGTAGAAGATGTGCGCCTTTCTATAGGAAATCAGCCTTTATACTTTTACAGTCGAGTCGGGGGAAACCTACCCTCACGGCAGGAAATAATCGAGGAATTTTATTCTCAGGTAAAGGAATAAAAACTCATGAGCAGGATATTACAAAAACCACAATCTTTTTATGAATCCTTCAACCGGAAGCCTTCCCAGAAACATACGACCCATTATTGTCCAGGATGCGGTCACGGCATTTTAAACAAGTTAATGGGAGAAGCCATTGACCAGCTGAATATTCAGGACCGGCTTATTTTTGTAGGACCGGTTGGTTGTGGGGTTTTCTTCTATTATTATTTTCATTGTGCCGGTATATCAGCCCCTCATGGCAGAGCTTCAGCGGTGGCAACAGGCGTGAGTCGTTCTCACCCCGATGCTATCACCATCAGTTACCAGGGAGATGGAGACCTGGCAGCCCTCGGTACCAATAATGCTTTACATGCAGCTAACCGAGGGGAAAGGATGATAGTTTTTTTTATCAATAATAATCTTTACGGGATGACCGGGGGGCAAATGGCGCCTACCACCCTGGTGGACCAGAAAACCACTACCTCACCTTATGGCAGGTCTCTGGATAATGATGGTGCTCCTTTAAGAATGGCTGAAATCATGGCTCTCCTTGATGGGCCGGTACTGGTTGCCCGGGTGGCTGTCAATAATCCCAGAAATATTAGACAGGCCAGAAAAGTCATTCAAAAAGGGTTTCAGGCTCAAAAAGAAAAAAAGGGATACGTCTTTATCGAAATCCTTTCACAGTGTCCTACTAACTGGAAAAAATCCCCTTTAGAAGCCTGTAAATGGATAGATGAAACGGTATCCCGGTACTACCCGCTGGGAATCAAGAAGGATATCGTCGAAGAAACACCTTCCCGTAGCAGACGCCTGGAAAAATCCACCTTTTCCAGAGTCGCAAAAACTCTTAAACTGGATAAACAGGAAGAAACGTTAACCGATGTTTCCTCTTTACCTTTTGATCCGATCTCCTTCAAGAGTGCCGGTTTCGGGGGTCAGGGGGTATTATCACTGGGAATGATTTTTGCAGATGCCGCCATGAAAAAAAATCTCCACGTCACCTGGCTTCCTTCATACGGTCCCGAAATGCGCGGCGGTACTGCCAACAGTGGAGTGGTTATCAGTACAGACGATATCGGTTCTCCAGTCGTAGACACCCCAAACCTGCTCGTTGCTATGAATAAACCTTCTCTTATTAAGTTTGGACCCCTTGTTCCTTCCGATGGCTGGTTATTTTATAACAGTTCACTTATCGATGAACTGCCAGACCTGAAAGCCTCCCCATTTCCTGTTCCTGCTACTGAGATTGCTAAGGAAGCAGGAACAATAAAGGTTGCCAATACTGTTTTTCTGGCAGTTATTGCTGCTAAATCCAAACTTTTCACACTCGACGAGCTCTCTATGCTACTCAAGGAATATTTTCCCGAAGAAAGGGTTTATCAGATGAACCTGTATGCTCTGAAAGCAGGTTTTAAGTTAGCAGAAAATCTGTGATTTTTTACACTTCTCTCCTGGCAGGGAAAATAGCAACCCTCTGGACTATGAATTATTAGCAGTAGAGTAAGCGCTTCTGGTAATCTCCTCTAAGTTCTGCTGATTTTCCAGGAGTGAGTGTACAAGAGCCAGTTGAGCTCGGCAACGTTCAAGATTATGATGTGGCCGATGCACTTTGTAATACCTGTCCCCTTCCAGATAATCAGTGAGAAAACGCATGGCCATTATCAGCGTAATGTACTTGCCTGCAAGCGGAAACATAGATATTTCAGTTTCAGTTAAGAAGCTCTTTGTATAAGCAAGATACCCTTCCACCAATTTCTGATAAAGATTTTTATCAACATAAACCCTGTCGAGGTCAGGCTCATCTTCATCTGCAGGACAGCTCCCTGTTCGTACCAGGTCGCCAAAATCATAGAGAGAATAACCAGGCATCACTGTATCGAGATCAATCACACTCATCCCATTGTCCGTATCTCTGTTCAACAGCACATTATTCACCTTGGTATCATTATGAGTAATACGTACAGGAACCTTATTTGTTTGCAGCTTTTTTTCAAACCATTTAAATATAACTTCATGCTCAAAGAAAGTATCGATTTCTTTTTTGGCGCCACCTTTTCTTTGACAGGGATCCTTTTGTAAAACCTTTTTAAAATGATCAAGCCGGTAAGATGCGTCATGAAAGTGGGGAATAGTCATAAACAAATGCTCTGGATTCAGCCCTTCCACACACTTCTGAAATACCCCGAACATTTTTGCCACTTCATACGCCTGGGAACAGGAGGTAAGCTTATCAATGCTGTAGCTATTGGCAATGTAATTATACATTCTCCAGGCTCTTCCCTTTTTATCTTCATACCACCACTTACCCTCACGAGTGGGAATCACGGTCAAAGGAACATACTGCTTATTTATCCCGGGAAAAGGTCGGATTTTTTCTTTCAGAGCCCTGGTAACGGTTACAATATTATGCATGAGTTCCTGGGGACGGGGAAAAATATTTCTGTTTATTTGTTGAAGAACAAAAGAATCTATACCGGTTTCACTGGAAAATGCCACCAGAAAGGTATCATTAATATGCCCCTTTCCGAATGGCTGATAGGAGTACACTCTGCCATGGGAAAGAAATTGTCGACAGATAACCTCCAGATTCATTTCGACCACAGACATGGTGGATAGCGTCCTTCCTCTATAAGCCCGTTAATACAGGCTATGGCTTTTTTCTTATCCGCCTTGTAGGTAATGCCGAACCATGAATCATTACTGGGAAGCACCTTTACCCGCGCCTTTTCATTGTGAATAAGAGAATCCACCACATTTGGTATCAAAAACTCTGCCCGGGGGTCGTTATAATAGTCCGTCATGAAATTTTCGAACTGTTCTTTAAGATGAGCAAAAATAGTAGGATGGAAACCCCATAAGTTCATAGAAACTATTTCTTCCCCTGAAAACTGAGTATTATTACATTTCCCACAGGTGCATATTGCCCCATTATCATTCTTTGCAATGCGTTTATGTTCAATTACTTCTTCCAGGTACAAATCCCCGGTACAGCGACATACCCCTCTGGCAACTGTTCCATACTCGGAAAGGGTGTTTTTCAGTTTATAACCAATCATAGAGTAGTCGCTCCCCTTTTGCAAATATTCCGCCATTTCTTCAAAAGCATGAGGTCCGTAATAATCATCTGCATTAATCACAGCAAAAGGTTCCTTTACAGCTCCTTCAGCAATCATGATAGCATGAGCGGTTCCCCACGGTTTTTCCCGCCTCGCTGGAACCTTTGCTCCATTCAAACCTGATTCCAGTTCCTGAAAGACATAGGAAGCAGGTACCAGTGATTCCACTCTCTTTCCTATCTTATCCCGGAAAGCATCTTCAAAAAAATGTCGTATAATAAAAACCACTTTTCCAAAACCGGCTTTAATGGCGTCATGAATAGAATAATCTATGATAATCTCTCCACTCGGTCCAATAGAATCTATCTGTTTTAATCCTCCATACCTTGATCCCATACCTGCCGCCAGTACCACTAACGTGGGTTTCATACAAGACTCCTTTTACCAAAAATTTTTTCCATTGTATCACATTTCAATACTAATGCATACATTCTACAGAAGGCGTTGAATCGTTTCATACAAGCTTTTTTCTCTTGTTTTTTTTCCTGAAGAAACACGTTATAATATATATTTACCCTTTATAAGTATAGAATAAAAAATATGTCACACCAGAAGAAATTAAAGATAGACAAAATATTCCCCTCCACAATGGAAATGAAGAAGGCGATACCCATATCAGAAAACGGTGTATCGGCTGGATTTCCTTCTCCTGCTGATGATTATATTCAGGAATCCTTAGATCTGAATGAATATGTCGTTAAACACCCTGCTGCCACCTTTTTCGTACGAGTGGCAGGAGACTCCATGATAGAGGCCGGTATTCATGACAGAGATATTCTGGTCGTAGACCGTTCCCTTACTCCTAAAAACAACGATATCATCATTGCCGTCTTAGACAATGAGTTTGCCGTCAAAATTTTTCGCAGGAAAAGCGGTTCAGTACTTCTGGATGCTGCAAATGACGAGTATCCTCCACTGAAAATGAAGGAAGGGATGAATCTTGAAGTGTGGGGTGTGGTTACTTATGTCATTCACCCGGTCTAATATCTCATCCTGGTTTGCACTGGTCGATTGTAACAATTTCTATGCTTCCTGCGAACGTGTTTTCCAGCCCGGCTTGAGGAATAAACCTGTTATTGTGCTTTCTAATAATGACGGTTGTGTTGTTGCTGCTTCCAGGGAGGCTAAGGAACTGGGTATTTCCATGGGAATACCTTTTTTTCAGGTAAAGAACCTGATAAATAAACATCATATAGCCTGTTTTTCTTCCAATTATACGCTGTATGCTGATTTTTCGCGGCGGGTGATGGATGTTTTGACTCATTTCACTTCCCGACTGGAGGTATATTCTATAGACGAAGCCTTTCTTGAATTAACAGTTTCGAAAAAAGACCTCCTGCCGTTGGGAGTAAAGATCACCTCTACCGTTCAAAAATGGACGGGCATACCGGTTTCAGTAGGAATAGGATCCACCAAAACTCTTGCCAAAATTGCTGCCGGAAAAGCCAAGAAGAAAGAAAACAGCCCTTCCGTATATTGGCTTGACCGATCATCTTCAAAAGAACTAATGAATGACATTCCTCTTTCCAGCATCTGGGGTATTGGCCATCGCATCAGCAGGCGTCTTCATCTGATGGGGATACAAACTGCTGGAGAACTCTGTAAATTGCCCGATTCATTTATTCAAGCTCATTTTGGTATCACCCTTTTAAAGACCGTACGAGAATTGCAGGGACACCCCTCTCTTTCCCTTGAAGAAGCAACTCCCCCGCGGAAGAGTATTGTTAGTTCCCGGTCTTTCGGACGAACAGTCTCCGACTTTTCTTCTTTACAGGCGGCAATTGCAGACTATACTCAGCGGGCTGTCGGGAAACTGCGTGCTGAAAAGCAACTATGCTCTTACTTGCGTGTATTTCTGGTTACTCATATACCTGGAGAACGACAGGGTGTTCATTATAGTGGAGAGGCCTATCTTGCCGAGCCCAGTGACGATTTCTCTTTATTTATAAAAACTGCCATGCGCACCCTTGAGAAGATTTATCGTCCTCAAAAGAAGTACAGAAAGGCCGGTATTATGTTGCTGGACTTCAAGCCGGCATTTCTTCAACCCCCGCCTCTCTCCAGACAAACACAACACAAAAAAAGAAGACGCCTCAATAAGGTTATTGACCATATAAATAACAACCAGGGAAGAGGCACTCTTGAGTATGCCGTATGTAAAAGAGGGGAAAACTGGCATATGAAAAGAAAAAAACTTTCTCCGGCCTATACTACTTCCTGGAAAGATTTCCCCCGCGTCAAGGCATAAAAAAAAGCGAAGCGAGATTTTCGCTTCGCTTTTTTATATTATTCTGTCCCTTGAAAAACTAACTCTGTTCTTCCTGAAACTGCTGGGCCTCTTCAATCACTTTGGGCTGAATATGAGAAGGGACCTTTTCGTAGTGGGAAAATTCCATAGTAAAAGTCCCTCTTCCCCGGGATATTGAACGCAGCTCTATAGGATAGCGCAAAATTTCTGCCTGAGGAACCTCGGCCCGAATCTTTTGTTTATTCTTTTCCACGGCATCCATACCCAGTATTTTTCCTCTTTTGGTGTTCAAATCGCCCATCACATCTCCCATATAATCCTCCGGCACTACAATTTCCATCTTCATGATGGGTTCCACAAGTACCGGATTAGCACGCTCCATAGCTTTTTTAAAAGAAAGTGATGCGGCAATTTTAAATGCCAGATCAGAGGAGTCCACACTATGGAAAGTGCCGTCATAAAGGGTTGCCTTAATATCAACCACGGGATACCCGGCCAAAAACCCTTTTTGCATGGATTCTATCAACCCTTTTTCTACAGAAGGAATAAATTTAGAGGGGATTGCTCCTCCCACAATGGCATCCACAAATTCAAAACCTTCTCCGCGAGGAAGGGGCTCAAAACGTATATGAACATCACCATATTGGCCATGACCACCGGATTGTTTCTTGTGCTTACCCTGGGCTTCTGCAGTTTTCTCAATAGTTTCTCTATATGCCACTCGCGGTGGATGGAGTTCAATATTTACGTTATATCGGTTTTTCAGGCGGCTTATCAATATTTCTATTTGAATCTCTCCCATTCCCGATAAGAGAGTCTGGCTTAACTCGCTATCTCGTCTTAATCGTAAAGTAGGATCATCAGCTATCATCTTGGCCAGATTACCGCTCAGCTTTTCCTCATCCTGGCGAGATGCGCATTTCATGGCAACAGTATATATAGGCTGAGGCAGATCTACAGGTTTAATCTTTACATTCTCTGAGGATTCAGAAAGAGTATCTCCAAAACCAAGAGATTCCACCTTTGTCAA
>PWGE01000391.1 GCA_003554345.1 Candidatus Sumerlaeota bacterium
AAAATAAGAATAAGATGCCGATTCGGAGATCGGCGCTCCCAGGAAAGCGGCAAGTCAATACTAAGGTTCAAGTTTTTTGATTAAAGTCCCTTATATTTTGTAGGGTTTATTTTCAGAGGAGAAGAGTTCCGGAAGCCCGTCTTATAGATGAAAAAGGGAGCTTACAGATAAGGGGGATTTATCAAGAAGTGCCAGGTATTTTTTTAATCGTTTGTTCTGAATAATTTTGTGCTGTTCGGGAACGTGATAACCATAGTGAAGTTCAATGAACTTTAACGAACTTCTGAGTGCTTCATCAGGGGACACATCTTTATTATTCTCAAAAAGATGTTTGTATCGAAGAGCAATTACTCCTGTAAGGATAAGAGAATATTTTACCATGGTGGCTACATCTACAGAAGGTTGCAAGAAGCTTTTCCTTTCCCACAAATGGATGAAGTACGAACGGAACAGGGGATGATCCCAATCGGGCTGGATGGGTATATTCTGATATTGTTTAAACTGGGAGGCGGAACGAAAAAGCTGACGATACACTGCAAACAATCGGCGGCTTTTGCTTAAAGTGCGATAATGTGCTATGGAATGCAGGTAGTCGCAGATGAACCACCAGTAACGTCGGTACCTCTTTTTCTCCGAATTGCGAAGCTTTTGAGCGGAATCAATGACAGTTTGAAAGTTCGTTTGTCCCAGGCCGGAAAGAAAGAGGGCACAATTTTCGTCAAAAGGCCGTTTTTTATTTTCTTTGATGCCTATGAATTGTTTTAACATGGAAAAAAATACGTGCAATCCAATGAGCCTCGTAGGAAAGTCCAGGGAAAATTCTCTGGTCTTCAGAAAAATGAAAAAGTAGTTTTCCATCTGCAGATATAATTCCGCAGGGATTTTTTTGCCTGAAAAAATATTGATGGAAGAAGGAAGTATGCGTTCCTTTTCCTGATATAATTCATAAAGCTTTTCCCAGGGCATATTGTCAGGTTCCCCGGGAAAGGGTTGAAGATGACGGCAGGCGAAAGAGTATCCTATATAGACTTTATCATCCAGCCTCTGGAAGGAATAGGGAAAGCGGCGGCAATGGAGGGGTTTGTTTTCCATCCCGTGTTCGTTGTGGATACGACAACTTCCGTCAACCTCAAGGAAATAGCAGCCATTACTCTGAAGCCCCAGTTTGTATGCCGCGCTGTTTCCAGGTTCAAAAAAAGAGCATGCTGGATAGAGTTCCTGGAGCTTCTCTTTTTCATTTTCCGACAGTGGTTTTTCATAATTGTTGGCACAGCAATCACCACATACTTTGCATTTGTAGGAAATTACCTGTGGAGCTTGAAATGAAATATTCAATTTATTTCCGTGAGGTTATTCTTTTATGTTCGAGGTATTGCAGTAAATCATATCGAAGAGTATTATACAGTTGACTTTTTATGCTGATTTTCTCTTCCTCAAGATATTCCTGAACCACTTTCATGAGTGTTTCTTTTAAAATCGGAAGATGTTTATTAACTTCTTCGACCAGAAAATGTTCCAGCTCCTGGAGGGCTTTTTCCCTGAAAAAAGGATGGTCGAAAGCATTGTCACAAAAGGTTTTCAGTTCCTCTTCCCTTTGCCGGTCTATCTTTTTCGGAGAGTCCTTCTCTGAGATCTCTTTTGGTGAAGAAGCACCTTCTTTTTTTTCATAATTCTCGATATTTTGAATTTGCCTGGAAATAAAATCTTCTATAAGTGAAAAGAGGAACGTTAATTCTTCAGTAAGTAATCGGGCATCATCTTTTTCACCTTCCAGGTGTTTGGCGTACGCTTCGTTGTATTTTTCTTTTAATAGAGTGTCCTCAATGCCCAGTGTTTTTAGGGCATGAAGTTTTTTGCTGATTACACTGAGTTCTTCAAGAAAATAGTTTTCTTTATTCATGATATGGTTACTGCTTCAGGAGGGGTGATAATGCTCCGGTTTTATGATAAAAGGTCGTCTTTCATTTCGTCAAATTGCTTGATATTGGCAAGATACTCCTGCTTGAGCTGTTTGAGTTTCTGGACCTGGGCTTTGAGCTTTTCCTGACGCTTTTCCAGTTCTTCTACTTCCGTGGTGAGAGAGTTGATCTCTCCTTCCAGCTGGCTATTTTGCTTTTCCACACTGTCCATGTCGCCCTGAAGAGATTTTTTTTGGGAGCGCTTGCTCTGGACGTTTTTTAAAAGCTGGTCCTGGTCTTTTTCCAGCCCTGCTGTGACTTCGCTCAACTTTTTTTCTTCGCTTTGCAATTCTTTGAGCTGTGCTCCCAGTTTCGAATGGAGATCTTTGTGTCGGGTAATATTGTGCTGGGCATCAATTATACGTCCGGTGAGGTATTCGGTTTCTCTCAGTAAGCTGACGACTCTCTCTTCTTCCTGGTCTTGAAGAGCCTGAAAAAGCTCATTAAAGGAGGCTACGTTTGTTTTTTCCTCACGTTGACCGGTTTGTTGCTTTTTTTTCTCAGCCATTTCTTTTACTCCTAAGCTATGCTTGACTTTCCAGGATATACTTTTATCTTATTTTCACGTATTATCAAATGATACCTGGGATTAAATGTGGTAGCAAAGAATTCATACCTGCCGGTTGTTGCTCTTGATGGTCCAGTAGGGGTCGGAAAAAGCACGGTGGCCATGAGTCTGGCTCATAGACTTGACTTTTATTATCTCGATACCGGTGCTATGTACAGGGCTTTTGCTCTTAAGTGCCTCAAAGAAAGGGTCTCTCTTGCTGCATTGAATGATTCCCGTCATCAGCTTTTTAGGGATACTATTATTAATATCGTCTATACCAGCAAAGGCTTCTGTATTACACTGGATGGTGAAGATGTTACATCTCAAATACGAATGCCTGAAGTGAGTGCTTATTCTTCGAAAGTGTCAAGCTATAAGTCAGTTCGTGATTATTTGATTTCTCAGCAACGCCGCATAGGAAGGACGCAGCCCTCGGTAGTAGAAGGACGCGATATCGGGACGGTTGTTTTTCCCGATGCCTTTTTGAAGGTCTATCTTGATGCTGAATTTTCGGAACGGGTGCGCAGACGCTATATCCAATATCAGCAATGTGAAATTGATATACCGAAAGAGAAGCTCGAAGAAAGTATCCGGGTCCGGGATAAGGAGGATTTGAGCAGGCCTTTCGGGGCCCTTAGAAAAGCAGAAGATGCGTATTATGTGGATTCTACTTCATTAAATGCGGATCAGGTTATTAATGAAATTTTGAAATTGTATGAGAAGAGAAAATGTCTGGTTTCGGTCTGATATATTATATTTCCAGATACCTTGTCTATGCCTTCTGTAAAATGTATTTTCGCCTTTCTATTACCTATCATGCCTCTATTGACTGGGATAAAAATTACCTGGTGGTTGCCAATCATGCCAGTTTTCTGGACCCGCCGTTGCTGGGGGTGGGCATGAAAAAAGGAGTGCATTTTCTTGCCAAGTATGAGCTGTCAAAGGTGCCGATATGGGGAAAACTTATGGTCCGTAAATTCGGGACCGTTCCGGTTCGAAGGGGTAAAGGGGATATCCAGGCTCTGAAATCGATTATTTCTCTCTTGAAAGGGGGAGGAAATGTGGCGGTATTTCCCGAGGGAACCCGCACACTTGACGGAAAATTTAGAAAGCCACGGCCTGGTATCGGGATGGTTGCCTATCAAACGCAGGCTACTATTCTGCCTGTGTATATTCATAATACCTTTCATGCTATGCCCAAATCATCAAATATTCCCAGACCGGTAAAGGTTTCCATGCACTTTGGTAAGCCGTATCGTCCCTCTGCTTATAATAAAGAAAAGTCTAAAGAGCTGTATCAGGAGATTGCTGAAGAGATGATGGAGAAAATTAAAGAAATATCCCGTTCCGCTCCTTCTTGATTTTATCTTTGCTTTTTTTGGGAGTTTGCTATTCGAGTAAAAAAATATATACTGAAAAATGTGAATAGTTAAAATAAACTTAAAAGGAGGAGAATATTATGGCAGGAAATTTATTAGTCGGTCAATCTGGCGGACCTACCATGGTCATTAACCAGAGTCTCGTTGGAATAGTTCAGGAAGCCAAAAAAAGTGAAAAAATTGATAAGATTTATGGTGCGCTTAACGGCGTGGTAGGAATTATGAATGAAGACCTGGTTGATTTACGCCAGGAATCGGAGGAAAAGCTGGAAGAGGTTGCTTGTACTCCTTCTGCAGCCCTGGGTTCCTGTCGGCATAAACCCACCCGCGAAGATTGCGAAAAGATTTTTTCAGTCTGTCAGAAATATGATGTTCGTTATTTTTACTACATAGGGGGTAATGATTCGGCGGAAGCCGCACATATCGTGAATTCCATTGCCCGCGATAATAATTATGAAATCAGGGTCTTTCATATTCCTAAAACTATTGATAATGACCTGCGGGTTACCGATCATTGCCCTGGTTATGCCAGTGCCGCACGCTATGTCGCTATGAGTTTTATGGGTAATGACCTTGATAATCGCTCTCTGCCCGGTATTAAAATTGATGTGGTCATGGGACGTCATGCGGGCTTTCTGACGGGAGCGTCCTCCCTGGCACGCTTTGCTCCTGATGCCGGACCCCACCTGATATACCTTCCTGAAAAACCGGTCAGCCTTGATAAGATGACGGAAGATATAAAAAAGGTCTATGAAAAGTATGGGCGTTGTCTCGTTGCTGTGGCAGAAGGTATCTGTGGTGAGTCTGGCAACCCTATTATGGAGGCATATGCAGATGAGGTGGACTCTCATGGTAATATTCAGTTGAGTGGAACTGGTGCCCTTGGAGATTTTCTGGTAGCGAATGTAAAACAACGCCTTGGAAAAGGTTATAGGGTGAGAACTGATACGCTGGGCTATAATCAGCGCTGTTTCCCCGGTGTGTATTCTGAGGTTGATGCCAGGGAAGCCAGAATGGTAGGCAGAGCTGGTGTGCAATATGCAACCAGGGGAGAAGTTGCTGGTAGCGTGGCTATTAAGCGTACCGGTGAAGGAGATCAGTATGATAGTGAACCTTTCTTCACGGACCTGGAAAACGTGGCAAAGGTCACTAAGCCCATGCCTGATGAGTTTATAAGTTCAGAGGGCAATGACGTTACGGAAGAGTTTCTGCGTTATGTGAAACCTCTGGTAGGGAAATTGCCACAACCGGCTCTTCTTGAAAAAAAATAAGGTCTCTGATATTGAGATAACGGAAAAAGATTGAGATGTAAAAGCGCCTTTCATTGTTTCAGATGAAAGGCGCTTTATTTTTGTGGCACATTACCTATGGCGCAAGAAAAACTGATTATTTTTGATCTCGATGGAACACTCATTGATGATACAATCTATATCTGGAAGACACTGCATGAGCATTTTGAAACCGATCCTCTTCGTCGCCGCCAGGCTTACCAGGATTATCGGGCCGGGAAGATAGATTATAACCGGTGGGCTCAAATTGACCTCGAATTGCTTAAGGACAGGAATGTTTCCAGAAATGACATAGATGCCCTTTTTGAAAACCTGAAACTGGTTCCCAATGCACGTGAAACTCTCCTTTCTCTCAAGAATAGAAGCTGGAAAATGGCAGTTATATCCGGATCTGTTGACCGCGCTCTTTATTCTGTTCTCCCCGATGCCGATGAATTATTCGATGATGTTTTTATCAATGTTTTGAAGTTTGATAAAAAAGGGTTTCTCCAGGATATTGTGCCTACTCCTTTTGATATGGAACATAAGGCGGCAGGGTTGCATTTTCTGGCAGATAAGTATAATATAAATATTCAGGATGTCGTTTTCGTTGGTGACAATGATAATGATGTCCATATTGCCCGGGAAGCAGGCATGAGTATAGCATTTAATTCCAAGTCCCGCCAGCTTGAGAGGGTTTCGACTTTTGTTGTTGCAGAAAACGATCTTAGAATAATTTTGACCTGGGTGTAGGGTGAAATAATGAAAAAACTGGGAGAACTCCTTGTTAAGTATGACCTTGTATCCCCCGCTGATCTGGAAAAAGCTCTTGAACTCCAGAAACATACTGGTCTTCGAATAGGGGATCAGCTTAAGGCAATGGGGGTTATCAGGCAGGATGAGATAAACTGGATTGTTACCAAGCAATATAATATCCCCTATATTATTCTTAATAAGGATATAATTGATAAAAGAGTATTTGAGTCTTTCCCCTTTCCGGTGTTGATGGAACATGACATTGTGCCGGTCAGGGAAGAGATGGGCGTCTTCTATTTTGCTGTTCCTGATCCTTCTGAAGAGGATACTGTTCAGGTTGTCTCGGAACTTACCAACGACAATTACTCTCTGGTTCTGGCGGAATACGAAAGTATTCGGGCAATTTTACAGAAGTTTTTTCCCCTCTTTCCCTTTCCCCTGCATCATCTGCAGGAAAATAATTTTGACGATGCAAATCGCCTGGGATTTATTTCCACCCCCGGGGAGCTTATCTCTTTTTTTGCCGGTTTCAGTCAGCAATTTGCCCTTGAAGAACTGTCCGTTTTTCCCTCCGATGATACTCTCTATGTTACCGGCCTGGGACGGTCCGGGAAAGAACTGCAGGGTCCGGTGCCTCCCTGCTGGAATGAAGTGTGCAAGATGATTGCTGACCCGGGTTATTATCCCTTTTTTTATTCTTATAAAGGTTCTCTGTATGCCTGCTATTTTATGGCTCTTTCTAACCAGGTCACTTCGGGTTTTCTAATGAAAAAAGAAGAGATAAACCTATTTGACAAAAGAGTCTTTTTGCAGTATAATAAGGACCTGTGGCATGAATTATCGAAAACTGATATTCCCTCTGTCTGGGTTTTTTCCCTTTCTTATTACAACAGTCTGGCCTGTTTTCATATTATGTATAAAATGTTTTTTCGCCGGGCTGTTATCTTCAATCAGCTCTGCCACAGAACACTTCCCGTACCGTATTTATTTTTTCCCCCGCGATGGGGCTATCCTTTTAAACATTGCTCCGTATTGAAGGATTCAACATCGAAAAGTGATGTGAGAATTGAAAAGGAAGGGAAGATTTTCTTGATTGATCACCAGAAAAGTCTGGACATTGACAGAATTGACCGTCCCTTGATGCATGTGTATGATGATGGCGAAAAAAATATACGGCTTGAATTTGTAAAATGATGGATATTGTTGACTTACTGCGCTTTGTTAAAGAAAGCGGTTCTTCTGATTTGCATATAACCACCGGTATACCACCTGCCTACCGTTTGGATGGTAAACTGCAACATTTTGATTCGAAACCCTTACAGGGTGATGAAGTTCATGAAATCATTTATGGCATTTTAAGTGATGGTCAACGTAAAACTCTTGAAGAAAAAAAGGAGCTGGATTTTGCAGTAGAAATACCAGATGTGGCACGTTTTCGGGGAAACGTGTTTTTTCAGAAAAATGGTAAGGCGGCGGTTTTTCGAACTATTCCCACTGAAATTCTTTCTCCCGAGCAATTGGGGTTACCTTCTGTTTTGACTAAGTTGACTCATCAGGAAAAAGG
>PWGE01000211.1 GCA_003554345.1 Candidatus Sumerlaeota bacterium
ACGCATTGAGCAGGCAGAAGAAGTCAAGGAATATGGTATCCGCCGTGTTCTGGAAGACATCCTTGTCACGGAAGAAGAACACCGGCGCGATCTTCTGGCTTCCTTAGGAAGATAAGCTTCTATTCATATTTCTTAACATAAGCGGGAAGAGGCGCTCTTCCCGCTTTTTCTGTTCTATAGAGCAATATTGGTCTTAGTTTCTCTGCTTTCTTCCTGGTAACTTGATTTTTCCAGAACTTTTTTATTACTTAGTTAGTCAGATTTCCGCTCAACATACACTATATATCGTCCCCCACTTTCTTTCTTTACATGCTAATAGATGTTTTCTCTTTCCATGCATTATCTCTTTTCTGACTCCATCGCTCGATTAACGAGAGGCTTTCTTTTAATTCTTATTCGACCTATCCTCGTAAATTCTTATTAACCTCTTTCAGGCTATTCAATTTTTACTTATCCTGTAAAGGATATCCATGAAAACTATTTCAGCAAGCAGAAATCAGCTATAATGAGATTGAGTCTGTAAATATTACCCTTTCATCTTTGAAATTTTGTAACCATTATTTTCTCGCACATCTCATATCTTTTTGCAAATAGCACAAAATCCGCAAAGATAATTATTATATTTACGAAAAACATGGCGTATTTCACGTATTCGCGAAATAGCTGTCTCATCCTCCAGAATATTATAAACAAAATCCAGAGCGGCTATCATTCCTTCATCTTCGATCAATCGTTCTTTTTCCAGCAAAAAAACAGGTCTTTTTATTACATTCACAACCTTAAAACCCTGTGTTTCTATTAATTTTTTCCATTCATTAACACTTTTAGGCCACGCAGGATGACGAACAGCATAAATAAGGTCGCGGCGCATCTGTTCCAAAAAATCTTGTTCCAGGTCGTCAGTTGATATGGCCAGTTCCTGAAAAGCATAACGCCCTTTTTTATTCAACAGACGATACACTTCTTGTAAAATGGTTTTCTTTTTTTCATCAGGATGTATTGTCAGCATGGATTCTCCATAAACAACAGACGCAAAGCCCTCAGGAAGATCTACCGAATCAGTAGCATCAACATTGAGACAGCGCCAGTATGGATTTTTATCGAGCAAATCGTTCAACATTTGAGCTGCTGATCGGTCCCGTTCAATTGCCGTATAGCTGGACGGTTCGTTCTGTATTGTGAGTCTGGCTGTTACACCCATACCGGGTGCATATTCAATAACATGGTCCTTGTTTGATATTTCCAGTTTCGCCAGCATTTTTTTGGTTAGTTCAATTCCTCCTGGTCTCAGCACTCTTTTCCCAAGGCTCGCAAGAAGCCAGTACCCGGGCATACGGTCCCGTTGAAGTTTATCCCAGGGACGTGAAATGGATTGACGTTCGGACATTCTTACATCTTCAAACATTTTATATTTCTCCTCCCTTTAAAGTATTACCCGCAAAGTACAGATGCTCTTTTGCCAGCGGAAGCAATTCATCAGGATAATGGGAAACGCAAATGCATATGGTTTCATTATTATTCAAATACCGTTGTAGAATATGAATAACACCTTGTTTTGTTTCAGCATCAAGACCATTTAAGGGCTCATCCAGCAGTAATACATCTGGTTTAATGACTAAAGCTCTGGCAAGTGACACTCTTTGAGCCATACCACCGGATAATTTTGACGGAAAATAATCCGCCGCTTCTTCAAAATTAAATTCTTTAAGTATTTGCCTGGCCATTTTTTCAGCTTTCTTGGATGAAACACCCTGATTCCATAAGGGAAGAGCAACATTTTGCCAGGCTGTCTTCCAGGGAAGCAAACGGGGTGCTTGAAAAACCATACCAATTGTGAGATTTTGTGAAGCATCAATTTTTCCTGAGGAAGGTGGAATAAGTCCTGCAATAAGTCGTAAAAGAGTGGTCTTACCAGAGCCGCTGGGTCCAGTTATCAGGACAGTGTGATTTGCTTTCCATGTGTAATAAAAATTTCGAATAATAGGTTTATCGCCATAAAACATATTCACTGAGAACATGGTAATATACTTCAAGAAACATCCCTCCACCGATACGTTCTTCGTAATATAGGTCTCAATAAAAGAAATTCAGATGCTATGGCTAAAAATAAAACGACGATTACCCATGCCGTCATCCGCTCTGTATTGAGTAAACGGGCATGGATTGCAATAGCGGCCCCCACTCCTTTCTCAGTTCCCAGAACTTCTGCCAGTACGGTGGCACGTATAGCACTGCATATAACCTGCACCGCCCCGGCAAAAAGTGAAGGAGCTATGGCTGGGAGAAAAAAATGTCGTAAGCGCATGGCAGGTGATATTTTAAAAACCCGCGCAGTTTCCCGAAGTTCTTCAGTATAAATCCGACTTCCCTGAAGAATATTAACGTACATTATCGGCCAGAGAATAACGCTTCCAAAAACGATGATCATATTTGAACCTACTCCCATCCAGAACATAATGACAACAATAATAACAACGGGGGGAACAGTCATACATATCCACCGAAAAGGCTCAAGAGCTTCCATCAAACGTTTATCAAAAAGAGCAAGTGTTGCTAAAATAATACCGCCGGTTCCTGCAAATAACAAAATCCCACCGATGCGATAAACTGTCCAGAAGATATTTTCATAAAACGACCGGTCATTCAACATGGCAATAAGAGAACTGAAAGTAGCAAAGGGAGAAGAAATAAGCAGGGGGCCAGCAAGTATCGATAGAACCCACCATATACCAAGGAGTACCCCCACTCCCAGAAAAATGTAGCGTGAAGGATGTCTGGTTATCTTCACATCCATGGTTATCACTTCTCCTTTTCTGCTGCATTCCAAAAATAAAAGTCTTGTGAAGCCGGGACAGTAAAATGCTCCGGAGCCACCTCCTGTAATGTTTGAAGAAAAAGTTCAATAACTTCCTCTTCTTCACCGGAAGGTGTTGGTTTTCGTGCACTAATCTGAAAAGCGTTTTTAGTACCCTTCAGAGCCGTCTTGTCAGTGGTCAACTCCTTCAAGAGACCGGCAGCGTTTTCTGGATGTGTCAGGCACCATTCCATAGATTCTTCATAAGCCCGCCAGAAAGTTTGAAGCAGCTCAGTATCCGAAGCTGTCTCATGCAATGCTGCTATTCCTGCCACCGGTATATGTAGATTTTCCCCCTGTATTGAATTCCAGGTTCCCTGTAAATTCAGGGAGCGGTAATACCTTTCAGGACTTTTTTCCAAAAGGATTGAAACGTGTGGTTCAGCTATCAAGGCTGCATCTGCTCTTCCTGCGGCTAACATGTTGGCTGCATCCCGGGAAGACTGAGCGTATTGAATGTGCAAAGTAAAATCAGGATGTTTTTGTTGTAAACTTCGATATAAAGCCTGAAAAAAGATATCAGGATATCGCCCTTTCATCGGGATAACAATGTTTCGATTTTCAAGATCTGAAAATGAATTGATTTGTTTATCATTCGACACAATATGAATAACATTTTGCAGCGATCCTCCGATAAAACGTAGAGGTACTCCTCGGTCATAAAAATTTGCTGCACCTGGCAATGGTAGGCCTACTATATCAACTGATCCATTTAAGATATAGGCAACCAATTGTTCCTGCGAGCGCCATGGTACAAATTCCAGCTCAATATCTTCCTTTTTCAATGCCTCAGTCCTGACCATATGTAAAAGTGGGGGCGCCAGCAACCCATCAGAAGGTGCCGAAAGCTTCAAAATCTGCCTTTCTTTATATTCTTCTTTATCACCATCAGAAATATACATGAAGACAATCAATATGCCTATAGCACCAAGAAGGGCTATAAGCATATTTCTGAGAGTTTTACTTATTTTAATCATCAATCAATATCCTAAATTAACATGTCTCTGGGATCGGAAAATATTACCACCAGAAATGGTGCCGTTCGTAGGATCATAAAATCCTTTATAATAATCCGTGCTTTCCGGTCCACCAATATTTGCCGGTGATAATGAGCCCCTTGTCAGATCGGGACCACACCCCCACATTGCCCAGTCTCCCAAAAATTGTAGACGATTTTCAAAGGCTCCACCTGGTCCAGGCCATGGCGGCTGTAAATCACGTCTTTTCTCAAGTGCCAGATTAGTGTAAAAATAGTTTTTCCCTTCTTTTGGCGGGACATACTCTGTAGCAAAAGGATCCAGTGGAATTGATGTCAGATATGCTGTTGGCGTTGTAATCGCCCTCGATAAGAACTTGTGAGCTGATGCCATTTCAGTATTTTGCAATTCAATTTCTCCGGTTTGTGAGTTTATACCGCTCGAATAAGGATACACATTATGATCTACATTATACGATTCAAGCGCAGTTGCTATCGTACGCAGATCAGACTTGGATCTGGAGATCTTTGCCCGTACCTGAGCCTGCAAAAAATTAGGAATGGCTATTGCAGCTAGTATAGCAATGATCGCCACCACGATTAAAAGTTCAATCAAGGTAAACCCTTTTTGTCGTTTATACATGAACTATCCTCCTTTATGTTTATTCTTTTTTTTTACAATTATTACAACCTGTACAGGGACCCTCATTATTTTTTAACCCTCTGAAAACTGCATAGCACAGTATAATCATCAACAGTAAAGAAGTTATGAGATATACCATAAGGTCTTTCATGTTCTTTTATTCCATTTCATAATGTTATCTTCTGATAGATCACCACTACCACCAACCATTCCAGACAGGTAGAATAAAAAAGGAAAATGAAGTACATATATAACAATGGCTTTGTGTTCTTATAATACCTATGAGCCGTATTCTTCTCGACAATAATCGCAGAAATATTAAGCGCTGATTGCAAATTATTCTTTAATATATGACGCTTTATTCTTATCTCAGACGTTCTTTTATGATTCCGGCTTTTTATCCTGTTAAGATAGCATTCTAAACCCTTGACCATTTCCCTTTCTGCCTGAAAAAGAGCATGTTGCCCATTAGTTTTAGCAATACTTATTCTTTCAGCCACATAGGTTCCCCCTACCTCATTTTTTATTTTTTCAGGAAACAATATGTCTTCTAAATAATTTCCTATGGATAGTGATTTTAATGACATAATAAGAAACCACCTTCAACTTAATTGTTAGGCTTGCCTAACATATTTTATATTTTATAAATCTTACTCTGAATGTCAAACATTACTGTAATTTTTTTTATATGTCTCTGTTCTTAACAAGTTGTCATAAAAGACATTTACAATAATAAATATTGATCTAAATATAATTACAGTTTTTATTGCAAAGTTAAAGCCATTAAAATTCACCTTACAAAATGGAGTGTTTTTGATTTTACAAAATAGAGATGCAATATTTTTCGTTTCATAATGGCATATTTTGAAGGGCTTTACTCAGTCTGAGCTGATATTTACGTCACCAATGAAAATTATTGTGAGTTTCAAAGTTTTTTCGTTCAGAATTCTTATCCAGATAATTTTTCTCAAAAACTATTCTCGGTACCTGGCATAGAAAAACAAATATGCTGCAATAAGAACAGCCAAAGCAATGGGCATTACTGACACTGAACCTGGTAAGAGTATTTACAGCGGTATGTTTCTCTGTTCTCTTTCCCGGGAGCGTCAATCTTCAGATTACGGTCCACCTGAGGGGGATTGACCTCTATGCTCGGCTAAAAGCACAAATCATAACCTAAGCTTGATTTGAATTTGAAGCTTTATAACAGAAATAACGATGAAAAGATGGTTAGAAACCTGGGAGAAAAGAGACGTACCACTACCTTAATTCCCGGATGCTGGTTCTTAGGTTTTTCTGAAATAAAAAATAATGATAAAACTTAAATCTTCTGCCGAATGTTGTTGATAGGTCAATAGACAGCATGAGAAAGTCAGCATTTAAAAGTATGAACCGAGAAAATGACGAATTTTTCTGACACGGAACATGGCAAGAGTATTTACAGCGGTATATTTCTCGGTGTTCTTATCTCCATCCTTTTCATCTTGTTCAATATTCTGTCTTCCAGTTCCCTGCATTCTTTTTCTGGAGTATTTATCCTGCAATTATTGTCCATCGATGCAACATTTTCTGGGGCTGTTTCTCTCTTCTCTTTCCGGTAAGCTGTTTTATCCTGCTTTTTCTCTTCCCTCCTGGCCATGCTCAGTTTTTTGTAGGACCTCACACCCCGGAAATACGGTCTTTATATGTTTCCAGGGCTTCATGGAGTCTTTCCCGTGCCGTCGTATCGCCCGGAATATTATGTGATGGATGTATATAGAGTTTTTTCCCTTTTTCAACAAGTAATTCTGCTACAGTGGTAATGACCATCCAGACGCAGGTCACAAAGGCAATAGTAGAAACCGGGCCAACTTTATCAACATGTCCGGGCAAAGGCACTGATGCATCCTGCGCCGGGACACAGGTATCAACCGTCACATCTGCCAATTCAAAGAGATTTTTTCCGCTGGAATGCCTGGTTTCGGTAGCCTTAAATTCAGCAGCAGAACCCATAGCAACAATCGGAATATTGAGCTTTTTTGCTTCGAGAGCAATATCAATATTAACATTGTTTATCCCCGAATGGGAAAATATCCACATGGTATCTCTTTCGTCAAAACGGTAGCTCTTCATGATTTCCCTGCCGTATCCTTCAACACGTTCTAAAAATACAAATTGATTTACACCCATTTCTCCGACAATATGAGTAAAGAATGAAAGGGGGAGTTCAATCATGGGATGAAAACCAACAAACCCCCCGATACGGGGATACATCTCTTCTACCGGCAGAGTGGCATGACCACATCCAAAAGTATGAACCCAGCGCTTTTGGGCAATGGATTCAGCCATATACAAGGCTGCTTTCCTGATGTTGTCTAATTGGGTCTTTTCAATAGAACCCATAACTGATTGGGCATTTTCCAACCACATTTTTGCCAGCATAACACATCTCCTTTTATATTACATTTTTCTGAGAATAACTCGCTTGATTCCAAAAAGAACCCCCTCACTTCCCAGCAAAGAGATGGTAATATTCACCGTACCCTTTTGAGCAGGAGAAAGACGTTTATTCACCTCACATTTCAGAGAAGATAAAAACCGGGAGGCCGGACCGAACAATCCTCCGCCCAGCACAATAAGCTGTGGATCCAGAATGCTTGTACAATCTGCAATTGCCCCAGACCAGTGTTCAATGACATTATCAAAAATTCTCTGGGCTGCTTTATCACCTTCCTCATATGCCTTAAAGATATCCCGTGCTGTAAGTTCATGTTCCGAAATATCGGCTAACTGTCCGCTATATTCCGGAAAACGGGCCAATATTTCCCGGGTTGTGTTAATTATGCCCGATCCGGAGGCATAATTTTCAAGATGGTTCACTGAACAAGGACTTTCATGAACCCTTCCTTTTATCGTAAGCCAGCCCATTGAACCTGAAAGACCACGATGGCCGCCATAATATGTTCCATTTATAAATATCCCGGCCCCTATGCCGGTGCCAATAGCTATAAAA
>PWGE01000022.1 GCA_003554345.1 Candidatus Sumerlaeota bacterium
CGACTACTTTTGCCCACCTTGATGCCACCACGGTGCTTTCCCGAAAGATCGTCGAGCTGGGAATTTATCCTGCCGTTGATCCCCTGGACTCCACTTCCCGCGCTCTTGATCCTCAGGTTCTCGGTGATGATCACTACCTCACAGCCCGAAAAGTTCAGCAGATCCTTCAGCGCTATAAGGAACTGCAGGATATCATCGCCATCCTGGGAATGGAAGAACTCAGCGAGGATGATAAAATCACCGTGAACCGTGCCCGGCGTATTCAGCGCTTCTTCTCGCAGCCTTTCTTCGTGGCTGAAGAGTTTACCGGTATGAAAGGAAAATATGTGCCCCTCGAAGAGAATATCGCCGCCTTTAAAAAGCTGGTGGAAGGAGAATTCGACCATTATCCCGAACAGGCTTTCTACATGGTGGGCGGCATAGATGAAGTGAAAGAAAAAGGAGAAAAGCTTCTTAAAGAGGAATCTTCTTAAGGAAGAAACTGAACAGGAAAAGTGGCAAACATGGAAAAAGAATATCCTGAGTTAACCATAGCAATACATGCCCCGGATAAGACGGAAAAAAGAAAGGGATTTGCGGTTATTCTGCCGGAAGTAGGCGGGTTGCGTGAAATAAGAGGCTATCATACATCCGGTATCGGCATGCTCGATTTTGGAGAGATGAAATTTTTCAAGGAAGAAGAAACGAAAAAACCTGAGATATTTGCCCTGCATTACGGATTTTATAAGATATTGAACGATGAGCTTATCCTCACCGTGCATGCCATGGAAAAGATCGATGAAATTGATGTGGAACGTGCCCGCAAAGCCAGGGAACGTGCTGCCCGCCGATTAGAGGAGAAAAAAGAAAAAGAGGCTGAGCTGGATGTAAAAAGGGCTCAGCTGTCTTTAAGAAGGGCATTGAACAGGATTGCCCTCTGGGAGCAGTACCGGGGCTCTTAAAAAGATGTAAAGTCCCCGCTGAATGGGGAAATGGAAGATTGCTTTGAATATTATTGCCTCGTTCCGGGTTTTTCTCTACCTTTCTCGTCTTGTTATAACCCTGCGAAAAAACGGGTTCCCTGCTTCCCTGCAGGTCTTCAAAAAAACTGACACCGGCTTTGTTCGCTCCCGATGGGATACCCTTTTCTCCTGCCTGCCTCCGCGCCATAATGTCCTCTATGTGGTCAATGCCTGCCCTGGCTATCTTCCTTTTCCCGCAGAATTGCCCTTTTCGCTGAATGATTGCCGTGCCTTTTTACTGCGCGGAAGATATTTCTCCCCCTCTAATCCCGGCAGAGAGATCTCCGGGCGCCCCTGTTACCTCTCCGAATGGTTCAAGTGGGCGCATGAGCATGGTTTTCGGGTCTTTTGCCGCTTTCTTGAGGACGAAACCATTGAGATGTTCCTCGTTGCCAGCTCACTTGCCGGTAGCTTTGAGACCTTCTACCGCCGCTATAATCCTTTTTATGCCTTTTCCTGCTATGAACCCGGCCTCCCCTTCTGGTGTATTCCGGAAAAGGGCTGGTATCTGCACGATAACAGGCTGGAGTTCGATGACTTTGCTTCCCTGTACGTTCTTTCCCTGAACAGTCAGCCGGTGCGCCTCTGCCTTACCGTGAAAGGGGAGAACCCCCGAACCCAAAGAGTGCGCTTTCATAAGGAGTTTACCAGGGTCTGGGAAACAGAAGAACCTCAATTTACAGGCGATATAGACCCTGTCTGGCTCAATCCCTACCAGGGGCACGGGTTGCAGTGGGTGGTATTAGGGGATGGCGATACCCCGGTAACCTTTCATAAACACGTCTGCCGGCAGGAAATCGTTTCCCATGATGCATTCTGCAAAACGCTGGAACCGGACCGTTATCAACGGCATCGCGTGGCGGCGGAGGTGCTTGTAAAAGGAGAAAACAAGACCGGCAAAACCTGCACGGTGGGGGACTTCGGCGGCAATCCCGGCCTTCTGCACAACTTTTTGCCCCATCATCAAATCACCGTCATTGACCGGCAGCCCCTTGATTATCCCCGGCACATGTTAGAAAAGGATCTGGAAAAAGAAGGCCGTCAATTTGATTATACCGTGGCGCTTGATGTGCTGGAACATGTGCCCCCGGCGGGTAGAAAAGAGTTTCTCAAAAAATTATACCTGTCCTCGCGCCGTGGGGTCATATTGACCTTTCCTTTTCGCGGTAAAGCCATCAAAAAAGCGGAAAAACTGCTTTTTGACTTCGAGCGCACCTTCCTGGGCAGGGAAAACCATTACCTGGCAGAGCATTTAAAGAATCCTTTACCGGATCCTGCCGTGGTGGAAGCATTCTGTAAAGAGCGCCACATTCCTTTCCGGAAATATCCGGCAGGCTGGCTGCCGCACTGGTTTTATATGCTCTTCCTGGTTATTCTGAGGGATTGTGCGCCGGAAAAGGAAAAAGAAATAAACAGCACTTTGCTTCGCTATAATCAACAGTTTGCCTCTTCCGATAACTATTCCCCTTCCTATCGTCTTTTGTGGGTGATGGGAGAACTGGCGGAAAACCTGGAAGAGAAGGACAGAGAAGAACTGCCTATCAGGGAGCTTCACTGGTCACCCTGTTCCCTGCCTGAACTGGCCGCGAGGTATGGGCTGAAGAAAGAAGCGGAGTGGCTGGAAAGCCGGTATGAAAACCTCAAAGAGCTTACTCCCTGATAGGGCTTGCATAATGAGTCTTCTTCTGTTAAATAAAAAGCAACAAAAAGAGAGGTGGGACCATGAAAATTGCGGTATTAGCGTCCGGTCGGGGCTCTAACTTTCAGGCTATCGTGGATAATATCAAATCCGGGTATCTGTCCAGGGTGGAAGTAGCGGCATTTGTGACGGACAAACCGGGGTGTCCCGCTTCTGAAATTGCCCGCGCTCATGATATACCGGTGCTTGACGTTGATCCTTCTCGTTCTTCGTCACGCCGTGTATTCGATGCCGTGCTGGTTTCCCGGCTCAGGGATTATCCGGTTGATTACGTGGTGCTGGCGGGCTACATGCGAATACTCTCATACGTCTTTCTCAAGCATTACCCCCAGCGGGTCATCAACATCCATCCTTCGCTTCTTCCCGCTTTCCCTGGTCTGAATGCCCAGAAGAAGGCAGTGGAAGCCGGCGTAAAAATCTCAGGATGTACCGTTCACGTGGTGGACGAAGAAGTCGACCGCGGTCCCATTATCATGCAGAAAGCCGTCCCTGTTTTTGCGGATGATGATGAGCAGACCCTTTCCCGGCGCATTCTGGTGCAGGAACATCTGCTCTATTCCCGCGTGCTGAAGAATCTCAGTGAAAAAGAGATGCAGATCTCAGGGCGGACCGTTTCCTTCTCCTGAACCTTTTTTGCCTCTTACAGCATCTGTAAAAGGAGTGGAGGCAGTAATGTGACAAAACTCACCATGGCTACAATGATAAGGATGAAAAGGAATAACTGCATTCCGCTCAACCGATGAAGGGTTTTGATGCCCCACAGGAGAAAGAGAATACCCAGCAGACCGGCTAAAAAGCTTCCCGCGACCGGCAGCACATTCAGAAGTTCCAGGAAATTCAGGTAGAGAATAAGGCGCAGGGTATGAATGAGGGGCTCCTTCGCCATCAGGAATATCCTGAGAAAAAAATGGTAGAAAAGAGCGCTGACGACATCCACCACGATAAGAGCCACCGGCATGAGGAAGAAGAAAAGGATACGAAAGTAAGGCAACTCCACAATAGCTTCCGCTTCGGGAAATCTCTGAATAACAGGGGCTACGGCGGACTGTTCTACACCGGTTGTGAGGAGAATAATCCCGCCCACTATCCAGTGAATAAAAAAAGCGATCAGAAAAGGGCGAAGGAACCTGGTGCTCCCGGGAATCTGGCTGAAAAAGGCGGCAGGTGAGCGCAGCAGGTTCAGGAAGGTCTGTATAAATTCTTTAAGACCAAAATCTTCTTCCGCTTCCACCGCTAAGAGAGGCGGAATCTCTTCCTCTACCTCCTTCTCATGGTGAGAAGGAGACTCCATCACCGAAATCCGGAATTCATTTTCAAAATGACAGACCGGACACCGCTGACCGGGACCAAAATTTTCAAGTTCGTCTCTGTAACCGCATCGGGCACATTCTATTCGCATCATTACACCCTGCATTTTTGCTTATTATACATTATCCTGACCATTTATGAATGCACTTCCTGGGTTTTAGAAGAAAGATTCGATGTGAGAGGGATTTTTATATGGGAGATATGGGAAGTCATATTAATTATAAAAAATAAAAATGTAACATGTTATTGCAAAATAAAACATAAATGGTATAAAGATAAGTAAAAAATCAAAACTGATAAAGGAGTTAGCTATGAAGAAGGCTTTTATTATTTACTTTTCGTTGGTATCTTTTTCTCTTTTTGCAAGATCAGAGCTTGTATTCTGGAATTTTAGTTCTGAGGACAATGTTGCCGAGAGGAGTATTGAGGCAAATGAAGATAGAACAATAGAATGGACTGCCTCTGGACAAATACCCGAATATCCGCAGGGACCCTCAGGTACAGGCAGCTTTTCTCTCTCTCTTAGGGGCTGGGATGAAGGAGCTGAAACAAAATGCTGGATGACGGTAATTAATACGCAAGGGTATGAAAATATTTGTGTGAGTTCTTTTCAATATAGCTCAGGCACTGGCCCCCGTTTTTTCATTTTGCAATATAAAACAAATGAAAAAGATCTATGGAATGATGTTCTTGGTGGGGATATTACAGTGGGCAGTAACTGGACAGAAGGAAGATTGAATAATTTATCTCTTCCTTTTGAGGCTAATAATCAGCAGACACTTTATCTTCGGTGGGTAATGGAAAATAATATTGGTGTAACGAGTATGACAGTACAGCCGGGAGGAACAAGTCGAATTGCCAATGTATCTATAGAAGGAGATGAAATTGAAAATTCATCAATTGAGGATTGGTTCGAATATTAAAATTAGATGGAACAAGCAGACAATAATCTTATTTTAAACCCCCTCTTTCACCCTCTCTCCCGACTATTGAGCAGTATTACAAAGAAAATAACCCCTCCGATGATGGAGGTGAGGATGCCGACCGGCAATTCGACCGGGGAGAGGATGGTTCGGGAAAGGGTGTCTGCCGCTACCAGGAAACAGCCTCCATATACAATGGAAAGATGGAGAAGGGACCTGTGATGGATGATGCCGGTCAGTTTGATTAAATGGGGGATGATGAGTCCGACAAATCCGATGATGCCGCAGGTGGCAACCACGATGCTCACTGCCAGGGCGCTGAAAAAGATGCATCCTTTTTGCAACCGATACACGTCTACGCCCCGTGTCCGGGCGATTTCTTCGCCGTATGCCAGGATGTCCAGGGGAATGTGCGAATAAGAGAAGTAGATCAGCGTCACCAGGAAAACAAGCAGAAGGGGCAGAAGAGAGCTGAAGTCCAGCACCTGGATGGAGCCCATCAGCCAGCGGTCGACGACCATGTATTCGTACGGGTCGGAAATGTAACGAAGAAAGAGAATGAGCGAGCCGCTGAGAATGTTCAGGACGATGCCCACCAGGATGAAATGCAGAAGAAAGTCCGAGCGCCGGCGCCGCGCAAATGCCAGCATGCCCATCAAACACAGCAGGGCAAAAAGAAAGGCGGAAAACTGCAGGGAGTTGACGAAGCCCCAGTGCCAGGTCCAGCCCAAAATGTGCGCAAGGGTGGCGCCCAGCGAGGCTGTTCCGCTGATGCCGATGGTGTACGGCGAGACCAGCGGGTTATGGAAAAGGGTCTGCAGTACCGCCCCGCATATCGATAAAATGGCGCCTGCTAAAAAGGCGGCTGATATGCGGTAAAAGCGCTGCCAGAAAATGATCCTTTCAAAGTCCGGTTCATGGTCGGGCAGCACTGCCCGAAAGGGGACGTTCACCGTTCCCAGGCGCAAAGAAATCAGGATGATCACCAGGAGCAATACGTAAGGAAAAATGCTGAAGAGAAGGGCGCTGTATTTTTTCATGGCAAATAGGTGAACCGTGTTTTTTTCGTGACCTGACCCTTTTCAATGATGACCTTGCATTGAAGGGTCTCTTCCAGCGTGGACGGGTTTTCGGGTATCTTTGCCGTGGGATAAACGCCGGGTACTTTGCCCTCCTGGAAAAAGAGCACCCTGTCGGTGTACTGAAATAAAAGCTCCAGGTTGTGGGAGGAGATGAATATCAGCTGGTTCTGCTGAAGGGATGATTGTATGATTTCTCCTAATTCCCATTGATGGGGAATGTCAAGGGAATTAAAGGGTTCGTCAAGTAGAATCAGCGGCGTTTCCTGGGCAAAAATGGAAGCCAGCATCACCGCTTTTTGTTGTCCGCCCGAAAGATTGGAGAGGACTTTGCCCCGAAAGGGGTTGAGCTGAAAGGTGTCCATATAGTGCCGGATTTTCTGAATTTCGCCCTTCTCTTCCTGCAGGCGGGGATTGTGAGGATAACGGGCATGGTAAAGGGTTTCTTCAATGGTATAGGGAGGGAAAAAGGGTATGTGCTGGGGCAGATAAGCCGCGTGCCGGGCAAAAGCAGAAAGAGGCAGTTCCGTCAGTTCTTCTTCTCCCAGCCGGCAGGAAAAACCTTCCGGCTCCAGCCGGCGGGCTAAAATCTTGAGAAAAGTGCTCTTACCCGAACCGTTCAGTCCCAGCAATCCTACCACTGATGGCGAAGGGATGCTGAGCCGGGGAGCTTCTAACTGAAAAGCATCAGAAGGACGGTATCGAAAGGAAAAAGGAGAAAGGCTCAGGGTAGCCACATAGACCCCTTTCCTCTGTCTGTTTGAACCCTCTTCAGGAAACTGTCCCTTTTCCTCATCCTGAATCCTGCGCTTTTTGCCGGTATGATATCATTGCCGTGCTGATGGAAAAGAGTCATGAAAAAATCCGTCCCCGGTCTTTCATAGGTATCCGTATTTTTTCAGTTTTTTATACAGCGTGGTGCGGTTGACGCCCAGTATTTCCGCCGTTTTTTGCTTGTTGCCGCCGGTCTGTTGATACACGGAGTCCAGAAGTTTCGTTTCGAACATCTCCATTGCCCGGTCGTACATGTTGCCGGATCTGCTTGAGAGCATGGAGGTGAAATATCCGGCAAGAATGTTCTCCACCCTGCTCGATTGGTGATACTCTTCCGCCGGCATCTGATCCGCGGCGTACAGCACATCCATCAGCTCTATCACCCCGCTTTGCCTGAGCAGGGCGGTTTTTGTCGTCAGAAACAGAAGGGCGCTGACTGCATCTTTTTCCTGCAGGGATCGCTCGATAATCGCTTCCCGCGCTTCGTCTTTCATGCCGGTGATGTGCGTTTTCCAGGCATGGTTGCTCCTGTGAATAAACTCTTCCAGGTAGTGCTGCAGGTCTGCTTTCCTTTC
>PWGE01000340.1 GCA_003554345.1 Candidatus Sumerlaeota bacterium
TATCTTTTTTTCGCGTTCTTTCGTGTTTTTCGTGGTTTATTCTTATCTGAAAATAGACCCTTCAAAATATAGTATATGTTGCTATAAAAACTTGTACTCCATTAGTGTATTTCCGTTCCTGGGAGCGCCGATCTCCGAATCGGCATCTTATTCTTATTTTCATGATTGGTGGCGCCAGCATTCGGGAGATGACATGAAGAACACCTCTGAAAACAAAAACCGAAGTAAGAAAGAAACACTCAAAATCAGCATTAATATACTTTAAGAGTGTTCATTTATTCACACTATCTGTCTAAAATTAGTCATTTTCTGGTTAAGGGAGTTATTAGAAATGCTTGAAAAGGTCAATAGATCAATACTGCTTGATATTATTTTATTTGGCATTAAAATGCTTACTTATAAGAAAAGTTAGACAATAATTGCAAAAAAATGTATAATATAATAAGCAAAATGATTTTAGATTTCTCTGGAAACATATTACAGGCAATGGGTGGGAGGTGAAGCGAATGGTCTGCAAAAAGATAAAAGGTTTTACCCTTGTTGAGGCTGTGATTGCTATTTCAGTCTTTAGTGTAGCTGCCTTGCTCTCGATTCAGGCTATTATCGGATCATTGCGTTATAACCGGGATCTGGAAGCCTGGGAGCAGGGTCTGAAAGTGGCTCGCAATCATGTGGAACTTATTCGTAGTCTTAATGCCCCGTCCATTTATACCAATAAAGATCATGAAGATAATCCCAATGTTTTGATTACACTACCTAATGGGGAGCTTATTGCGCCAGGAGTATGGCACGATGCTAATATGGTTGAAGATCCTGAAACAGGCGAGGAAACAGAATTGCTTCCCGGCTCCAATTTACGGGTTAAGGTTGATGTGTACGAGGCGGAAGATCCCATGAATGGCGGGAATAATGGAGGAGAAATCGTAACAGCTGAGATGAAGGACATTATTGTGACTGTTCGTTTTGAAAATCCCCAGAATGAGACTCGTGAGCTTCACCTGGAAACCAGAGTAACTACGTGGGCATGATGATGGCTATATTAAAAAGAAAGAAACAGAAGAAGTTTTTTAAACCAGGGACAAGAGGGTTTACGCTGGTGGAAACCCTTATTGCTGTATTTATTGGTGGTTTATTGAGCGTTTCCATGTTCTGGTTTTTTCTATTTGCTCAGCGCTCTCAGCAACGGGAAATGAGTGAATTTCGAATAAACCGGGATATTGATAGAATTGAATCATCCTTGCAACGTTATGTTAAGTCAGCTACTATGGATGGGGACCATTACGAAATCAGCGAGGACGGTGCTCACCTTTCTCTCTATTCGCCCTCGTTGGATTCTGACATTTCTTTTTTTCGGGACAGTGGTTCTAATGAATTTGTATTTTTCGATGGAGTGGAAGAGAGGGTATTGTCAGAAAATATCACCCACACTCACTTTGAACGTCAGGGTGTGGTTATTGAATATATTATTGAATATAAAGATCAAAACCCGGGGGGCAGGCTTGATGAGATTACAAGAACTCAGTCAGGTTTTGTTTCACCCCGTGCCCCATGAGGGGAAAGGAGTGGGTTTATGAAATTCCAGCCGCATGAGATGCAAAACAATGCTAAAGGTTTTGTGCTGGCTTTGGTTATTATTATGGTGACCCTTATCAGTTTTTCTGTCATTGTAGTAGTGGGGTTGGTAACGCAGGATATACGTATCAGTAGAGCCAACATAGCCAGAACCACCGCCTTATATGCTGCTGAAGGCGGTGCTTACGATGGTCTATGGAGAGTGGGCAACCATCGGTTTTCCGGAGACTATGACTTTCTTTTTAACCATAAAGGACAGGAAGTGCCCGTGGACGTTTCTGTGAATGAGCCTTCACCTGGCCTTTTTGAAATAGAAGCCAGCGCAATATTTGAAGGGAGAGAAGAAACGGTTTTTGTTGAGGCAATGTATAGACCTCCTTCTCAGGCGTTGGACCACAGCTATTTTATCAATAACTGGGGATGGTTTCATGGAGACTCTATAGTTAACTGGGGTGATGTCAGGTCTAACGGACCCTTCAGTTTTGCTCATCACAGTCCCCGGGTGATGGGTGATATTTATACTCATATGTATATTGAAGGAGGAGGTAACATCCAGGGCAAAGGCAGCAGTCCTGAGAAGCAGCACGAAAATATGCCTATCCTGACCATGTCGAATATCCAGTTTTTTGAGGATAATTCTGATTTTGCTTATGAACAGGGAGGTTCACTCTCATATGATGGGGAAGTGTTAATTGATGGGGCTTTAGGTGACAATCCGGGCGAAAAACGGAATATTTACCTGAAAGGAACCCAAGAGGATCCTATTGAGATAGATGGCCCGGTTGCTGTTAAAGGAGATGTGGTTATTGAAGGATATATTACAGGACAGGGCACCATCTATACCGGTGGCAATATATATGTGGCAGGTGATGTTCAATATCTTGATGGACCTCATCCCCGCGTTCCTGCAGTGGCTGATCCACCGGGCTGGGTTAGAAATAATATTGATAAGGACCTGGTAGGGTTTGCTGCATGGGGTAATATAGTTTTTGGAGACTTTACTAATAATACGTGGAGAAGTAATGTGAACAGCTGGATGAATGACTCCCGTAATGAATCCAGCGAAGAAAATCTGGGACCAGATGGTATTCCTAATACTCCCTTAGATGGCACGCCTAATGATGTTAATCAAAATGGAATAATAGATCCCCGTGCCACTCTGGAGACATTTGATTTTAATGATCCATTTCATGCAGATTATTATAAAAATTTGCCAGAAGAAGTGGATACTGGAGGCTGGTGGCCGAGTCCGATCAACGGACAGAACGATTATTCTCATCTCGCCACCACTGCTGGTATCAATAATCTTGATGGAGTTTATTATACGAATCATTTTCTTGCCGGTAGAATGGGACATGGAGGAGGAGTTTCTGTTTATGGTTCGCTGATCAGTCGTAATGAATCTATCATTTATAATAATGAGCTGGAATTAAATCATGATGGTCGCTTAGACAGTAGTTTTGCGAGTGAATATGATATATATGAATTATTGAGTCTGAATGTGGGGTTACCCCCCAGCCAGGCAAAATTTGCCATAACAAACTGGGAAATTGGTGAAAAAACCTCTCCCGGCGGTGGCCCTCCTGGTGATGACCCTCCCGGCGGTGGCCCTCCCGGCGGTGGCCCTCCTGGCGGCGGCCCTCCCGGTGGTGGTCCTCCCGGTGGAACTCCTCCCGGGCAACAATAAATCCCCTGTTATTAAAAATAAATAATATGAGGGTAAACATTGGTTTGAATCAAAAGGATGGTGATGAGTAATGAAAGTCCAGAGTGTAATAATATTGTTGCTGATGGTATTCTTGTTGCCCCTTGGAGCAACTATCCAGTTACCTGAACCCGAATTGCCTGAGGGAAAAACCCTGGATGATATTGAAGACCCTCAGGAAATATTGAATTATGAAGAGATAGAAAGGGAGTATCAAAAGATACTCGATGAATTTGCCAGCAAACAGGAAGCTATTATTGAAAGAATGGAGGAAGAAGGACGGAGTTACCAGCAACAACAGGAGGTATTTGAACAAAGACTGGCAGAAGCAAGAGAAAGACAGGCACGAGCAGCCGAGGCAGAAGAAGAAGTGACAGAAGTGGTTTCTCTGCAGCAATGGGAAGATGAAGCACAACGGGCGCGTATGGGAGCCTACCTTTTTGTTATCCTTTCACTGATTATCTTTCTTGTTGCTTTTGGTCTTATAGCATGGCGGCTAAAAAAGAATAAAACCTGAGTTATACAAAAACTTTGATGTTGTAAAATTCGTGAAACCGCAAGAGTATATATTATTGTCTGTAAGAAATATAAAATGTGGCATCCTGAAATTTTACGACTTCTGGAGACAGGAGTCAGCATGGAAAAAAACGACAGAAACCAGCTCTGGCGAAGTTAAGTCACGCCAGCCGCGACAGAAAAGCATCCCCTGCAAAATTACAACTCTTGATTCGTCAGACATAAATGTCCTATTGGTCTTATCAGTCCCATTTATTCTGAAAGTTCACTCTGGCGGATTCATGATTGGTGGTGCTGAGGTCTGCGTCGGCGTGAGGAACTCCTCTGAAAATAGAAATACCTTGAGAATTCAGAAAAAGAAGAACAACTAAGAAAACAGAAAAACATTGCTTACAAGTTCTATATACCCGGGTTACAATTTAGCAGGCCAGACACACAGGTCTGTCCCTACGGCTGAATGATCGGGCAGATTAATACAGGGCAAACACATAGGTTTGCCCCTACCGCTGGAATGAAGGGGAATATGGATACCGGGCAGACACACCGCTCTGCTCCTGCGGATGGAATGATCAGAAAGATAAATACCGGCAATTACCCAGGTGCTGCCCCTTCCCCGAAAATAAACTCTTCGAAATAGAATGCTCATTAATAAAAAACTTGAATCTCACTATTAGCTTGCTTCTTACCTGGGAGTACCGATCTCCGACCTACAGTCCGCCTCTGGCGGAATTGGCATCTTATTCTAAAAGTTTACTCTGACGGATTCATGATTGGTGCACCCCGGTCGTCTGAGTCGGCATGAGGAAGTTCTCTGCCATAAGTTTTGGCCGTAAAAACCAGCAATCAATAGTAAAATTGCATTTTCTTTACAAAAAAAGAGCTGTCTGATTTGACCGATCGGTCCCACTTTCTTTCTGTCCATATTGTCCATGAAAGTCCACATGCTTGTTTTCCTTTATGATGGTGTAAACAGTGCGTCAGTAGTTGGGCTTCCCTGAAAAAAGAAAAGGTGCCCTGAAATCAGAATTCTGAACAGATGATAGGATGGAGCAGCATGATGGTTTTATAATAAAACAGAAAAAAAGGGGGTCTACTATGAGTAATGCCACAATGTATTTTGCCCTATTCTGAAAATAAGATCTTGAGATTCCATCTATATTCAGCGTTAGATATGTGTGTTTTTTTGAAGACTTACTGTTCAAAATTAGACGGTCTGTGTTCTAAAAACTGACGACCAGGGGCGGGCGTATTTGTCATCAAGACCGTTTAAGCCTTGTATGTAAATTGGTATAGAAAATGCTGATTATATTACGTGTGTGGAAAGTAAAAAGAAAAGGTGGACTTATGAAGACACAACGAAGACATGGCTTTACTCTTATTGAAACGCTGATAGCGTTGTTAATTGCCTCTCTTCTGGGAGTATCCATGACGTGGTTTTTTATTTTTGCTCAGCGTGCACAGAGCCGTGAAATGCGAACTTTTAAAATGAACAGGGATGTCCAGCGAATAGAAAATATCATGCAACGGCATCTTCATTCGGCTAAAATGGATGGGGGAGAGTATTTGATTCTGGATAGTGATAATCTCATAGTGGAAGGGGGCTCCTATCTATCATTTTATTCGCCTCTTGAAGGAGAAACGGTAGCCTTTTTTCGTAATCCCGAAACAGATGAGTTTATTTTTTATGATGGAAAGAATGAGCATGTGCTGTCAGAAAATGTAAGTCACCTGGCTTTTTATCGGAAAGGAACAGTTATGGAGTACGAATTGTTATACGAGAGTGTTGGCGGTGGCAGAGCAGGAGATGATGTTCGTCACAAACATGTTGGCTATTTCGCACCCCGGGTGCCTTAAAAACTAAAGCAGAAGGAGTTTTATTATGAATATTAAAAAGACAAATGCCTTTAAGCCAGAAAAAGGATTTGTGCTGGCAATGGTCATTGTGGTGGTGACTTTAATTAGTTTTGCGGTGATTATAGTAGTGGGATTGGTGACGCAGGATATCCGTATCAGTAGAGCCAATGTTGCTCGCTCAATAGCCCATTATGGAGCAGAAGGCGGCGCCTTTGATGCTTTATGGCGTATTGGTCAAAATGAATATGAGGGAGATTATAACTTTGACTTTACCCATGAGGATCAGGTGGTTCCGGTGGATATTTCTGTCACAAAGGTAGAAGATAGAAGATATCGGGTGGAATCGCGCGGAGAATTTCAGGGTAAAGAAACCACGGTCATTGTTGATGCTATACGTCGTGCGTCAGGGTATCCGCTTGATTACAGTTATTTTATTGATAACTGGGGCTGGTTTCACGGTAATACTGTCTTTAACTGGGGGAATATGCGCTCGAATGGTCCCATGGTATTTGACGATACGGAAATAATCGTTCAGGGAGATATCTATACTCATGAATATATCGAAGGTTTTCAAAATATTCGAGGAAATGCCAGGAACCCTCATCATAGGCACGAAGGTGTAGCCAAACTCTCCATGCCTGATGTGGGAAATTTCGAGCAAAATGCCGATTTTGCTCATGCAGAAGGTGGCACCCTTTCAGCCAGAACTCCCGATGGTGAACAGATAACCATCAATAGTGCTCATGGAGATGGTTTTGGGGACAAGGAGAATATTTATCTTTACGGAACATATGACGATCCCATTGAGATTGACGGTCCCGTTGCAGTAAAGGGCGATGTTATTATTCACGGGTATATAACAGGCCAGGGGACTCTTTATACTGGTGGAAATATATATGTAGCAGGAAACCTGGAATATAAAGATCCTCCTAACCGGTCGGTCCCCTCAAATCCTGGCGAAAGATATGGATGGATAGAAAATAATATTGATAAAGACCTCATTGCTTATGCTGCGGCAGAGAATATTGTCTTTGGAGATTTTACTGATTCCTTCTGGAGGAATACAGTGGATAAATGGATGAATGATCCCTTGAATAAGGACAGTGGCGGTACCCTGGCTGATTTTGATTTTCGCGCCCCTTTCAGTTATGAGTTTTATGAGGGCTTACCTGAATATATTCAGGATGGTGAAGATTTTATTCCTTTAATTGAGCAGTCTGACTATAAACATATCTCTACGACGGGAAGTATAGACCTGCTTGATGGAATCTTTTATACGAATAACTATTTGGCAGGATTAATCGGCTTTGATACCGACTCGGATGTTCAAATTTACGGCTCGTTGATAAGTGGTAATGATGCACTGCTACATGGGACACATCTTCAATTAAATCATGACCCTCGTTTGCCCAGCCGGTATGCGGATATGTATGATATTTTTGAAAAATTAAGCTTGCAGCTGGGTTTACCGGCTACCGATGCCCCCTTTCGTATCATTAACTGGGAAATTCTGTGAGATAAAGGTGAAACTCTTTTTCTGTACGTCGACCACCGCCTGTCCCGGAAAGGGGTGGCGGTGGTTTTCTTTTACTTCCTTTAACTCAAGTTTGACAGTAAACGGCAAAAAAGAGAGGTAAGATTTGTTTTAAGACCCATTTCATGGGGGTTCACTTTTTAGAATTTCTAAAAGTGTAGTGCCACGTATGA
>PWGE01000016.1 GCA_003554345.1 Candidatus Sumerlaeota bacterium
GCCCCATTCTCCCTCGGTAGAAAATTCATCATCGGTGTTATCTATGACAAGAGAAGGTACGACCACCCAGGCATTTTTGACTGAACGTTCAAAGCCATCGGATGGTTCATTGACAACTTCGCCATCTACCCAGGCTGTTGTAGAACCTCCTCCATCGAAGTTCATTCCCTGGTCGCATCCCAGGTCTTTTAAGAGTTTTGCGCCTTCTTCCAGGTACATGCCGACGCTCCATCCTTCCTGGCGACCGTCTACTGTGACAAGATACACCTTCTTTGAATCTGCATTCCAGCCAAGGAGAGTGCGTGGTTGCCGTGTGTCAGGTCCTATGCCAGATGCTTCATCAATACCCTCTTCGTCAATGAGAACGTCAATTTCACCATCTTTAATCAACTGAGGCCCTCCTCCAATGGCGTCGAGTATGTAGTCACTCCATTCAGGGTCCATTGGTTCGTTGGTATTATCAATACGTGTTTGCATAAGCTTTTCCTGGTGATTTCCACTGAGACCAAACACAGAGCGGGCTTCTTCGCGGGTATTGGAAGATTTTCGCTCTCCATCTTCCCTGTAATAACTGACAGAAGAATTCTGATAAAAATAACCGGCATTGACAGCAGCTATGCCTTCTGCTTTTTCAGCCAGCTCAGAAGTAGGCTTCAAAGTATCTGCCCATACTGGCTCCAATCGAATGTTGGGATGGGTAGTGTCGACTTCAATGATGCGTATTTCCCAGCGGGGTTCTTCTGAAGTGGCGGTGCGGTAATGTGTACCGGGACCTATTTTTTCCCGGTAACTGTATTCGATTTGAGGGAAATATTCGCCATATATCAGGATTCCCGGAATAAGGGTTAGTAGAATAAGGATGCTTCTTCTCCATACTTTTACATTCATGACAGGATTGCTCCTTTTTTAGTTTCATATATAGCTTATATGATAACAGTAAAACTGCAATTCTGTGCCCTCAAAACAGGTGAAAAAGAAAAAAAGAAAATTTTAACCGGCAGAATAAAAATAAATATCAAATGGCTCTGAGTTTCCGGCTTTTCTTCTCATGCAATAGACTTCACTGGCTACTCATCGAGATAAAGACGGATGTTAATCAAATGAATATATATTGCTGAGATGCTAAATAGGGGATGATACATAAAATTATGATGAAGAAAAGCTGTTGGTCTTATAAAGGATTCTATCCAGAAGAAGGGGTTCTTTATAAGAGGAGAAAAGAGAATCGTTGCTCAGAAGAAGGCTGTTTCATGGAAGTTTTTTACGCTGGTGCTATCATGAAGGATAACAAAGAAAGTGGACTTACATGGACGGTATGACAGGTCAGGGGACAGTTCGGGCAAATTTGACAGCCCTTTTTTTGACAGGGCAATGTCTTTCCCGGCGTGGTCCAATCTTTTGACTGCTTATGGTTGTTTTCAAAGGGGTTTCTCACGCTGATGCGGACATCAGCGCCACCAATGATGAATCCGCCAGAGTGAACTTTCAGAATAAGAATAAGATGCCGATTCCGCCAGAGACGGACTGTAAGTCGGAGATCGGCCCTCCCGGGGAAGCAGCAAGTCAATAGTGAGGTTCAAGTTTTTTTACTAAAGTACATTGTATTTTAAAGAGTTTTTTTTCAGAGGAGACTCCTGGAAAGAAGAATAGTATCTTTATTTCGTGTATTTTTGTGATTTTCGTGGTTTATTCTTCTTTCAGGGTAGCCACGTAATATTTTGCGTCTCAAAATGGTTTTACTTTCTCATTGCTCGTAAGTGCCGGAGATGCTCAAGGTCGGTCTGGTAGGCTTCCATACCACCGGGAATTTCTAATATGCCCCATAATTCTTCAAAACGTTTGTCGTTGATCAGTCGTGAGAAAAACCCATTACCCAGTTCTCCCTTACCGATTTGAGCGTGACGATCTGCATGTGAACCCAGTTCTTTCTTACAGTCGTTTAAATGGAGGACATGCCAGTATTTTAAAGGGAGAAAATCTAACAGTTTCTTAAAGGTCTCCTGATAATTATCCCGAATATCATATCCTGCGGCGTAGGCATGACAGGTATCAAAACATAAACCGCTTCTTCCCGGAAACCGGCGGGCAAGAGAGAGAACCATTTCAGACAGTGTTTTCATCTCTGAACCGATCAATGTCCCCTGTCCTGCGGTGTTTTCCAGTAAAATGGCCACTTCTGAAGGGGTTTGAGCAAGGATATCGACCAGGGTGTCATGAACCATTCGAACAGCATCCCTGACCCGTCTACTCCGTGCTGCTCCCGGATGCAGTATAATGCCCGGCACTCCCAATTCGGCAGCCCGTAAGAACTCTTCTTTTAAAGCAGTATAGGACTTCTTGAGCGTATTTTTATTATCGGCGCATAAATTGAGAAGATAGGAGCAATGAAAGACCGGGGCTGGCAGGCCGTATTCTTCCAGGGCCGTTTGAAACTTCTCAGCCTGTCCTGGCTTAAGAGACGGGAATCTCCATTGCATCTGGTTATGTGAAAATACCTGGAAGGCATCACAACCTATCCCGGCAGCGCGGCCGGGAGCATTTTCTATGCCTCCTGCTATAGAAACATGGGCTCCAAGTTGCATACTTTACCTCCTTTGAAAAAACTCTTCTGTTCTCTGGAGTAGACGATAACCCAGTTTTTTGGTGTCCATCGGTTCCAGGCAGTGACGCCAGATTTCCGGACGTTCCATGCAGAAATAGACAAGAACATGAGGGGCCAGCTTTTGTATTTTTTGAAGAAAAAACTGGTATACCTTTCGTCGTTCCAGGGAAAAATATCTCATTTTTCCATCTTTTCCGCGATAAAAAGGTTCGAAAAGAAATGAACACTCAACTCCACGTTCCAGCAGAGTCTTTTTAAGTTGAGGGCTGTATCGTAAACATCCCAGGCTGATATACAGTATATTCCGGGAATCAATCTTCCTGAAAAGCTCTTCCAGCACGCCCTCATAATCGTTTTGCCATCTAGGATATGTGATTATAGGGTCAAAATGAAAAGAGAGAGGAAAACCTGCCAGAGATGCTGTTCTGGCGGCTTGTAATCTCCGTGAAAGGGATGTGGTGTTTTGTTCCCATTGGCGTATAACATGGGAAGTATTTAATGACCAGCTTAAAATAATGTTTTTGTCCCTGTGGGGAAGAATATGATTAATAAAAACGCTTTTGGTTTTTAATTCAAGATAGTACCGGGGAAACCTGTTAAATATAGAAATTAATTTTTCCGCCTGAGGGTAAAGAGGTTCCATTAACAGGCTATCCGTAAATTGTCCGGTTCCGAACCGGGCACCACCGGTAGGAGAGGTCCATTCCTTAAGTTCTTTCTCAATCTTTTCTATATTGGTATATATGACGGGTGAACGAACAGGGAAGTATGATTGGAGTATACAGTATCGGCAGTCATAATAACAGTTGTTGGCAATATCAAGGACCTGGTAAAGACAGCATACATGGTTTTTAGTGCCGGGACAGGGCTTATGAAAATGACCACGATTTTTGACAAGAAAAAGATGAGAACGTTTAAATGTATGCCGGTATTTTTGATAGTAATTAAAAAAATTATCAATTATCTCAATATCCTGTAAATGGGGTAAAAGAGAAGGAGCTTTCTTTTTTAATAATTGAATAGCCGGTCGTTTTAACTCGCTCTTTTCTATATAGATTCGTTGGATTTTCTTAAGAGGGTCGAAATTTTCGGGGCAATAGTTAATCATCATTCAATGTCCAGTATTTCTTGAGCGGTTTAATAAGACCGGGAAGGTGTTCTACTTCTGATTGACTTTTAAGATGGAGTTGAATATCAAGAGACATTTTTTCAGGGTCGTCATGTAACTGGACTTTGCCGGGAAAAGTGCGATGAATGTCCGATTGGATGTTCTGCACTGTTTCCTTATAAGAGGCATATTGAGGAGTAAAAGTTTCGTTGAAATACCTGCGAAAGTGCCGGGCCGAACCCTTGCTCTGTAAAAGGTTCTGCAGTTCTTTTGTTCCCTGACGTTGACGAAATATAATAAAATTTTCTAAAAAAGAACGGTGCATATTCCTTTTTATGCCGTTTTGCCTGAAAAACCTGTAGATCATTTCCCATTCTTTTAAAGAGAAATAGTGGTGATAATAGATAATCTGCCACGACCATTGCTCGTTGGCTATGGCACGTATACAACAGGCCGGAAGCTTAAATACAGTGGTTACCAGCTCAAAGTGAAGCGGATATTTCCATTTCTTTTGTAAAATCTTGAGAAGGGGAGTAAAAGTTTTTTCTAGATTGTGGTAAGAAAGATTTTTCAAAAGAACAGCCCAATCCATAAATGAAAAGTGTTGTTCCAGATTATCAGCCAGAATAGTCTGAAAAAAAAGATGTTTAGAGAGTGGAGAAATATAATGAACAGGCACCTTCTGTTGAAGAAGTGACGCTATATACGTTCTTTTTGCACCTGTAACAACCAGGAGTGAAGAGTTTTCTTCTATGACCGTGACCGGTGTAATGACCCCAAAATGCGATATAGAAAAATAAAGTCTGGAATCTTCAAGGGCCTCTTTATCCAGATAACTGCGTATAAGATTTTGAGAAATATTTAAATCTGCGGCGAAAAAGGAAAATTGATCTTTGGGATTATTCATTAAATGTACTATAATATTAATACAAAGTATGACAGGTGCAAGTTATGGATAGAGAAAAAAGACATGCCGTAAACTGTCCATTCAACAACTGTTATTATTATGAGGAGGAGATCGAGGAAGTAGGGGGTGTCGAGCACAAATCGACCTTTTGCTGTTATCCTTACGATGATTTTGTTAATGAGCCCCTTGGAAGAGATTGCCCCCACTATAAACCCGATTTCAGTAAAATCTATCGAAAAAGAAACCGGTAGAGATATCCGGGTATTCCGAAAGCATTTCCCCGGGGTATGCATATATCTTTTATTGCAGTTTGTCAGGCTTCGGTATTCGAAGTATACGTTCGTGTGAAAAAACTATCTCTTAGCCATTGAAGATAGGCGCATCCTATCACAATGTTCTTATAAGCATCAAAAACTTTATCGTAAGACCAGTCTACACCTATTTCATCTGTCATATCATACCACGTTGACCGTGTTATTTGCATCAGCCCCCGGGCGCCTTGATCGGATATATGATGGGACTCACCGCCGGATTCCAGTAAAACAATTGTTTTTACAAGGTGGGGATCCAGTCCAAAATAGGGGGAAACTTCTTCAATAATCTCATTGTAAGGGGTGGGAAGAGAAGAAACCTCCATAAGGTTGAAAGCCCGTTCCACATAACTTATTGTTTCCGGATAATGAATATTACCCTCACTCGCACGAACCTTGCCTGGTCCGGCATTATAAGCCTGTAAAATCAGACGAAGATTATGTTGGTCAAGGTTAATAATATCCTGTTCTTTGGATACATAAGGGAGCTCATCTACAGTTGTAACTTCTTCATCGGCAGGAGAGAGAAAAATATTTTTAACAGCTTGAAAACCCTGAGGCATCATATATACCAGTAAAGCTAACCCCACAAATACGAGGGAACCCTTGATAAAAAGGCCGATGGAATAGCTGGTATTATCGAAAGGGCCTTTAGGAGAACGGTTCCCTTTCTGCAAAATGATTTTGCGAGTACGAAAAAGATTTAGAAAATTTTGAAATAAAACTTTCATAAGCATAATAATTTTATAACAGGATAATAAGCATTATACATTATATTATCGATTAGTCAAAGTGTGAGTCTTAAAAGCCGGTCCTGTAACCTTTAGACGGCATCTTTTGCCGATAATCAGAGCAAAGAGTGAAGGAATCATTTCTTTTTATTTTTATAAAGTGATTTCTGCAACCTGGCAAGTTGAATGAGAGCCTGGAGGGGTGTGGTGTTGTTTATATCCAGGCTTTTAAGTTGAGAGATAATTTTTTGACTGGAATACGATTCATGTTCTAACCCAGGAGCCAGTGGCATTCTTTTAGGCCTGGTATTTCTGGGAGTGGCAGATGGTTCACGTTGGGCAATTTCCCAGCTTTCTGCTTTTCCTTTTTCTTCGAGGGATGAAAGTATGAGACGGGCATTATGGATGACCCTGGAAGGTATTCCGGCAAGTTGTGCCGCATAAATACCGTATGAATGGTCGGTTCCCCCCGGCTTTATCGTATAAAGGAAAACCAGTTGGTTGTTTTCTTCCAGGACAGCCACATTATAGTTTTTGACAGAAGGGTAAAGATTTTCCAGTTCTGTTAATTCATGGTAATGAGTGGCAAAAAGAGTTAAAGGCTGACTAACGGGTTCGGTGGCCAGATATTTGATGACTGCCCATGCAATACTGAGGCCATCATAGGTGCTGGTTCCTCTACCAATTTCATCCAGGATAACCAGACTGTTACTTGTGGCATTATTCAAAATATTGGCACTTTCCAGCATTTCTACCATGAAAGTGCTCTGTCCACGTGCAATATGGTCGGTGGCTCCCACTCTGGTGAATATGCGGTCTACAACCTTTATATCAGCCTTTTCCGCTGGTATGAACGACCCCGTTTGAGCCATTAGAACGAGAAGGGCCACCTGCCTGATATAGGTGGATTTGCCCGCCATGTTAGGTCCGGTAATAAGCATAATCTGTTGCTTTTCATGGTCGAGATACACATCATTAGGTATAAATTGTTCGTCTAAAAGTTGTTCGACCACCGGGTGGCGGCTCTGCATGATCTGTATGGGACCTTCTTTTGTTATATTGGGGCGTACATACCTGTTTTTAACGGCAGTGGTTGCCATGGAATTGTAAACGTCCAGCCATGAAATAGTTCTCCCATTGGTAAGAAGAGAAGAAATATGATTCATAATTTTTTCACATACCTGCTGAAAAAGACGGTATTCCAGTTCCTTGCTCTTTTCTTCTGCAGACAGAATAAGATTTTCTTTTTCCTTTAAATCAGGGGTTATAAAACGTTCGGCATTTACGAGGGTTTGTTTTCGAATATAATGGTCAGGGATCTGAGAGAGGTTGCTTTTTGTCACCTCTATGTAATATCCAAATACCCTGTTAAAACCAATTTTCAGGCTGGATATGCCGGTCTTTTTGATTTCCTGTTTTTGCAGTTCTGATATCCATTGTTTGTTGGAGCTGGTCATGTCAAGTAATTCATCGAGTTCTTTATTATAACCTTTGCGAATAATGCCGCCTTCTTTTATCGTAAGGGGAGGGTCTTCATGGATAGCATTTTCCAGGAGCTGAATGAGTTCTTCATGGGCATTCAGGGATTCGAATATTTCTTTTTTAAACCAGTCAGGACTGTCTTTGATCAGGCCTATTACATGACGAATTTTAAACAGAGCATTTTTTAAAGA
>PWGE01000027.1 GCA_003554345.1 Candidatus Sumerlaeota bacterium
TAGCCATTCATCCGGTCGCCGGTAGGATGCCCGGACATATGAATGTTTTACTGGCAGAAGCCGGCATTGATTACGAAAAGATGTTAGACCAGGAAAGCATTAATCCTCGCTTTGAAGATACAGATCTCGTAATTGTTATAGGAGCGTGTGATGTCATAAATCCTGCTGCTAACGCGGCTGAAGACACCCCTATTTCCGGTATGCCAATTCTTGAGGTGGAAAAATCAAAAAACATCATAATATGCAACCTCGATGAGAAACCGGGTTACTCCGGTGTAGACAACCCTCTTTATAATGAAGGACATGTCATTACTCTTTGGGGAGATGCCGCACAAACAGTCCCCGAGCTTATCAGGCTCGTCGGAAAAGAATAAATAGGAAAGAACACCTTTCTGGTTTTACAAAGAGTGTCGTCTGTTACAAACCGACACTCTTTTCTCTTTTACCTGTTTGAACGCCTTAACAGCTCCTCCTTCCGAAAGCCTAACAGCCTCTTTTATTCTTTCCCGGCGCACTATAACAAACGCTTCTCATCTCAAGCAGAGTGGGGACCCCACACCACTGCCAGGGAACAAAAATACCCTGAGATTATACAACAGCTTATTCCTGTAAAATTCCAGTGTTTATTGCAAAAAAAACAAACAATGTACATAAGAAAATGGAACATACGCTCATCTTTTACGAAAAGTTTTTTTACAGACGGAAGTCCTAACAGGAGAATATCTTATCCTTCCCCTCATCAAGAATGAAGACAAAATAACTCATAGAAGGAATACAAGTATCTTAAACTGCAGTTTTCTGGATGCCGTCAAATAAGAGATAAAATATCAGTTATGCCTCTATTCTGGAAAATATACAGCTTCCGATAAAAAGAATGATTGAGGTTAGAATCACCAATACCGTCAGGTTAAGGGGCATGTTGAAATAAAAATCCCCGGTCAAACTCCCCCTCACTCCATCAACTCCATAGGCAAGTGGATTGAAGTGCAGAATATAGCGAAATATATCAGAGGAACCATTTACCGGGAAAAGAGCCCCCGATAAAAAAAACATTGGCATGACAACAAAGTTCATAATCAAATGAAATGCCTGTAAATCTTTAATCACCGATCCGATAGTCGTACCCAGAGCGGTAAATAGTATCGCAATTAGTAACATAAACAATAATCCAAATGGGAGCATCAACCAGTTAAATTCAAAACCCAGTGGAATGGTTATACCCAGAACAATGAGTGCCTGTATCATAGCAGTAGTTGCTCCACCCAGTGTTCTCCCCAGCATTATTTTTAAGCGTGAAACGGGAGCAACCAGTGTTTCTTTTAGAAAGCCGAATTTTCTGTCCCATATAACATCGACACCTGTAAAAATAGATGAAAAAACCGTGGTCATGGCAATAATACCAGGCGAAAGAAAAATAATGTAGTCTCCTTCTCCCGCTCTCTCGTATATATCTCCCATCCCAAAACCCAGCGCCACCAGGAACAATAAAGGATGGCATAAAGAACCCACAATACGCGCCTTTGACCGGGCATATCTTTTTAACTGTCTCAACCACAGAATATATATAATTCTCATACTAATGCTTTAGAAGTTGGTGTTGCCTGCGCATTTTATCTGAATGGGAGGGACTCTGTTCTCTTATATGGTGACCGGTTAACTTGATAAAAGCTTCTTCCAGGGAACCCATTTTCGTGGCTTCTTTCAATTGTTGGGGTGAACCCTGGGTTATTATCTTTCCTTCATCGATAATAGCAATCTTCTCTGCCATTCTTTCAGCTTCATCAAGATTATGGGTGGTAAAAAACACTGTTGTTTGTTCCTTTTGATTCATATTTTTTATATAAGACCAGATATGATAGCGGGTTTGAGGATCTAATCCCAGAGTTGGCTCATCAAGAAACAAAATCCTGGGATGATGGAGTAATCCTCGTGCAATTTCCAGACGGCGTTTCATGCCCCCCGAAAAATTCTTTACCTGTTCTTTATGTCTTCCCCAGAGCTCCACAAATTCCAGAAGTTCCCTGATGTTCTCCCCTAATATCTTTTTTGGGATACCATACAGAACTCCATGAAGCTCCATATTTTCAAAAGCAGTCAGCTCATCATCCAGGCTGGGATCTTGAAAAACGATGCCAAAAGAACGCCTGGCTCTTTTAGCATTCTTAACGGGATCACATCCATCCAGGCTGATCTTCCCGGACGATGGTCGTAACAAGGTGGTTAATATCTTAATGGTGGTCGTCTTCCCGGCGCCGTTCGGCCCAAGAAAAGCAAATATTGAACCTTTTTCCACAGAAAATGATATATCATCCACCGCAGTAAAATCGTTAAATTTCTTCGATAAGTTTGTTATCCGGATAATCATGAGGTAATTATTATAACAAATTTTGAGCCAAATAACTGTTTCATCATTGGACTTGAATGTTCGGCACAGGGGAATCTACACTTCCTGTCATTTTCAATACGTCTTAAAAACAAAAGCATGAGTTCTTCTGACATCAGAACTGATCAATCAACATGGCCTTTGTTAAATATGCCGTGTTTATTTGAAAAACAGTCAGTATTTTCTAAAATTGCGTGTTATAATTGGCTCAAAAAAGCTTTGCCTATGCTCTTCGAAAAATGCGATTCACTAAAAAACACATGGTGGTGGTACTTTAACTTATTTCTTCTTCTCATCTGGGCGCCCCTGCAATATACATTCAGCAACAGGGTCTACGCATTGTATATTATCATCTTTTTTATACTCCTGCGTAGAGTTCGAAATGTATACCTCCCTCTCATCGTTGCTTCTATATTTTTCATTCTTGTATTTAATACTTACACCATTGATACATGGGCCGATGTAAAAAATTACAATACTACTACTGCCAAAAATCGAAAAATGACCCTTCAAACTATACTTACCCCTCGTTCTGGCCTTGAAGTTATCCCCGATGAATCCAGACAAATGCTTTCCCTTATTCAAAAATACAACCTTCCCCATTATAGAATTTCTCCTGTTCTTCGAAAGGATGAGTTAGTATTTCAGCGTATATACGAAACTGCCTGGCCAGTAAAAATGAAGGATTCTTCGCCCTACCTTTTTGTATGCCCTGACGAACTCCAGGAAAACAAGAAATTTGAAACATGCTCCATTGTTGAAAAAAAGGAGAAAATAGCTCTTGTTTACCTTCCTTAACACCGTCTCTCTTTTTCTCTTTCTCATCTCTGGGGTCATTTATTTTGGTGGACTGGGATGGCTCACTGTAGGCTCTCTTTTACGAAAAGATGGAATCTTCAAAAAAAAGGAGCACTTAACAGTACTTCAGGAACTTCCCGTTATAATAACGGTAGGACTGATTATAAATTATGGGCTCATCCTCATTTTCCGTGAGCTAAGTATTACCATAGTTATAGGTATCTTTCTCTCATTAATTGGGCTCTGTGGTTATGGATTACACTTTTACCGGGTTCATTTCAGAAATACAATAAACGCGGCTTACTTCACCAGAGTTCTCTGTATAACATTTGTATGTATTTATTTGTTAGGGCCAATTATAAGTCAGCCTCTCGAAGACTGGGACGCCAGATCTAACTGGTTTTTTCCCGGTCGAATGATTTATGTGGAAGGTGCCCTGAACCAGAGTGCTGGCTGGAATCACGAGGGAATGGAATTTTCTCACCCCTATTACCCAAAACTTGTGCCTGCCCTGGCAGCTCAATCAGCTTATGTAATGGGATTCTGGAACGAGTATCTACCCAAAATCTCTTTATTCTTTCTCCTGGTGCCCCCTGTGATATGGCTGTTTAGTTTTACCGGAAAATCATGGAGTTTCCTGTTTTTGATCTTCCTTTTCCCTTTCTTCTTTCACAAGATGTTGTGGAACGGCTATCTGGATGGCTACTTTGCCTTATATTTTTCTATATCCTTATTACTTTTCGGGAGATTCTTAAAGTATTTTCACCCTGTAGATATGGTTGGCGCTCTCGTTTGTTTAATCCTTCTACCCTATTTAAAACAGGAAGGGGTGCTGGCTTTATTCTCCGCCCTTACGGTTATGGCTGTTTCCCTCTTCATGGTGCGAAAAGAACACCCCTTAAATTATCGGGCTATTTTTACAAATATAAAGCATTATATCATTACGATCATCCTGTTAGCACCGCTGTTTTTATGGGGCATTTACAAAGAAAGATGGGGTTTATCCAGTGATATTGAGCCTTTCGCCATAGATTCATTTATAAGATTAACAGAACGGATAGAAGAGGGAGACTTATGGATGATTCTCGATTATACACAGTATATGCTTAATACTGCCCTCTTAATTCTGGGGATTTTTTACTTTGCTCTCGTCGCATTAAAAAAGGATTTTCCGGTACAGGCCCTTGTCGTCTTGCTAACTGCTCTTATATATTGCGGAGGACTGACATTCGTTGACCTCATCATTCCCCGGGATCTTGAATTAGTACTTGATACCATTAAATATCGAACAATGCTTTCTGTGAATGGTCTCATCTATATATCCTGCTATTTCCTGTTCTTAAAGATTGAAGACAGATCTGTCCCCCCTCATTAAAGTCAAGACCTCAATAGAAGTTAAACCAGAAAGCAGCTATTCCTTTTTATTATTCATTTCTTGTATCTACCCGAACCGGAATCAAACAATATCCGTCATCAGTCGTTCCTTTTTGCCATCACAAAAAGGTCCTCCTGGTAATCTATTCAGAAGCAGTTCAAGAAATGCCTCATTTACAGGGAAGCAGGAGATTAAAAATATTATCATCCAGCGTTGAGAACGAGGACCCGGGAATACATGCTTGTATTACTGAAAGGTTCACTTTAAAGATGCCACCACCTGTAGCCTTGCTGAATTATGTCATCAACCGGAATAATCACTCGCCCTGATAATATCTCCTTTAGAAACTATACCGTTGGTAGGATCGTAGATAATAAGAGGAAATGTATCCTCGGGATCATTTATATGAGGAGAGTTAATACCGGGGTAGAGCCATAGAGAGCGGGTATGCGTTTGTTGGTCAGGCCCCTGACTGACCAATATCCAGCGATGAGGACGTGCCGGAGGTGCCCCGCCATATCTATAGGACCTGCCGTTTGCAGAAAAAGCATCTTCCGGAATGGTAGAAAGGTATTCTATAGGATCGGTTAAAGATCTCAAACCTGGTGCCGCCATACTTATGGGATAACGATTATTATCCACATAATAAGATTCCAGTGCCTGACCTATGGTTCTCATATCAGACCTGGCACGACTTACCTTTGCCCGAATCTGAGCCTGAAGAAAATTAGGAAGTGCTATGGACGCCAGGATAGAAATGATCGCCACTACTATTAATAGCTCGATAAGAGTAAAACCTCTTTTCAACGTTCACCCCTCCTTCCAGGACCACCACCCCTTCTTTCACGCCATTCTTCCATTCTGCTTTCAATCATTTCTCTCATTTCCCGGCGTTCAGATTCACTGAGAAGTTTTTCCGCTCGTTCTTCAAATTCCTGCATCCGTTGAGACATACGGCTTCTAAATTCCTGTCGTCGCTCTTCAATCTTTGCCTGTTGCTCATCCGTTAACACTTCTTCGAAAACCTCTCTTCTCTCTTCCCAGGTCAGGTCACGATCGCGTATGGCTTCCTCCAGCTTCTTTTCCTGTTCTTCGGTTATTTCCAGTTCCTCACGACCATATTGACGTATTCTTTCTTCCATTTGCTCCCGACGCTCCTCAGTTGTTAGCCCTCTTCCTCTGCTCCTGTCATCACTTTCCGGACGTTCAATACCTGCCGTCTCATCTGCAGGAGGACGATACTCCCGATACCGATTATAGGCAAATATCCATATTCCAACGATAACGCCAATAAGGACAACTAAAACAATCTTTTGCTTATTACCCATCAAAGCACTCCTATTCCAATTATTTTACGTATCTTTTCACTTCTTTTTATAAAAACGAAAATATTCTTTTTTTATTTGAATAAATATTTTTTAGCGCTCTTCTGAATTATTCCTGAACTGGTGATGTCTGTATATTGCTGATAATCATTTAATTTTAATCGCTCTCCAAGTCTTCAATCGGGCAGGATCTGCTTACAATAACATCAATGTATTTTATTTTCTATTTGAAAGCACCCCAGACAACTTGCAAACTAAAGATAACCGGATTCGGTCTCTTCTTTATGTTTATGCCGGTTATTTTTTCTGCAAGCTTTCCTGATGCAAAAATACTTTTCATGTTCTGCTTCCAGTTCATATTATTTCAGATACGGAAGACCTGACAATAAAAGAAAATATATTACAATAATAAAAAGAATTATAAAAGGAGTTCGTTCCCTGGTAATGAGTCTGAGATTTTGCGTATAAATCGGGGAGAAACATCCGCCATGGACACCAGGCAAAACGAGTGGGAAAAACTCGAATATTTTAATCCTTCTCTGAAAATTCCGGAACTATACAGATTCAGGAATAACATAGGAAGTAACGCTCTTACAGAGCGGCAGAAAGCACTGAGAACATGTGCTTTTAAGCGTTTTCGTGAAGAAATGGTCGCTCATTTATTCTGTTATGGTATAGGCAAACTCTTTAAGAAAACCATTTACATATCCCCCTATGAAGATTCAGACTATGATGCCGTTTCCATGTGGGAAGAAGAGGAGGTTCGTCGTTATGCTCCTATTCAGATAAAAGAAGTGGTTCCTCACTCTCTGAATCCATTAACAGACCTCAACACTGAAATTCAAAAGTTGAAAAAATACCCCGTCTCCCACGACACCATAGTAGTTATTCATCTCAACCGCACTATCCATCCGGATGTAGCCGATATGAAGATACCCGCTCTCAACATTTCCCAGCTATGGATACTGGGTAACTCCCTGAATGATGAAAAAAAGTGGTATATTCATGGTGATCTGTTAAAAACCCCTCGTTATTTTGAATTTGAACATCCCGGTTGTCCCTCCTTTCGCCTCCATTAAAATTGGCTTCTGTAAAAATTTTTCTTTAAGTCCTTCTCAAACATATCTTCCTTTTTTGAGTGTATTACAGAGCACTCTTTTGTGTTTCTCCTCTGAAAATAAACCCTACAAAATATAAGGGACTTTAATCAAAATACTTGAACCTTAGTATTGACTTGCCGCTTTCCTGGGAGCGCCGATCTCCGAATCGGCATCTTATTCTTATTTTCATTGTTGGTGGCGTCAGCACTCGTGCTGACATGAATAACTCCTCTGA
>PWGE01000272.1 GCA_003554345.1 Candidatus Sumerlaeota bacterium
CTGGCTCGTCGGGGAAGAAACAAACAAAAACGACATGATTTAAGGCAGTTCGGCTTATCTCAAGTGGTCACCAAAGACTTTCTTCTTCCGGTATTTTCAGAAATTTATGAAGGAAACCAGATTGATAAAAAGCGATTCCTTCCTTTTCTGACCCGTTTTAGAGAAAAAATGACGGAGCTTCATGTTGAGTTAGAAGAAATCACTCTTGTTTTCGATAAGGGGAGCAATAGCAAGAAAAACTTTGCTGAACTTGATGCCAAACGGTTATCATATGTCGCCTGCTTGAGCTCTTCTTACCACCAGGAGCTCTTAGAGATTCCATTTTCTTCCTACCGGAAAGTCATGGTTCATGATCGCAAAGTCTTGTGTTATCGCACGTGCAAAAATGTGTGGGGAAAAGACAGAACGATTGTTATCTATGTAAGTGAAAAACTCCGTCATGGACAGATACGAGGATTACAGCAAATACTGGCAAAGAAATATTCCTTACTTCGAGAACTCAAGCATAAGCTAAATAATCCCCGGGCAAGAAAAACAACAAAAGAAGCTGTTCAAAACAAACTGCAGGAAATTCTGAAAGGAGAACGAGCAGAGCAGCTGATAAATACTTCTCTTCAGGAAAGAGAAGAGGGGCGTTTCGACATTGATTGGAAGCTGGATAAAGAAGCTTATCGGGACATAACGCAAAATATTTATGGCAAAAAAATCCTTGTCTCATCTCGCTCAGAGTGGAGCGATGAAGAGATCATTGCCGCATATCATGGACAGCACAATGTTGAACGGGTCTTCAAGCAATTAAAGAATCCTTACCACAATGCCGTTCATCCTCAATACCATTGGACAGATCAAAAAATTCGAGTTCATACCTTTATCTGCGTCATTGGTTTACTTCTTTCGCAGCTCTTGTGGAAAAAAGCAAAAGAATGCGGTTACAATTACAGCATACAAACCCTTCTCGACAGACTTTCAGAGATTCGTAAAGCTCAGATCGTCACACTAACAGGGTTGAAGGGTAAACCGGTAAAGGAAACACAACTGGAAGAGATGGAGCCGGAACTCAAAAAGCTCTACGACGATCTTCTCAGAGCGCTTTAGTTTATACAGGGACATATCTTCTAATATTCCCATTTCTACAGTATAAAATACCTGTTTTTTCGTTAGGTTTAGTAAAGTCACGCTAGAGTTTTAAAGACTTCTGACTCTACTCATGTAGGAATCAAAGGAGAAGTGGCTGTATTGAGCTCTTTGTACGAGGAAGGGGAGTATTCTTTAGAAGAGTTGCTGCAGCACCCGGAGCGTTCAGAATATTTTTATCATTACACCAAAGAGTCATGGGAAGAAGAAAAAGAACTTTTACAGGCTCGCTATGTCAATATAAAAAGCGATGATGATTATGAGACATATCTTGAAATGGTGAAAGACTCATGGATGTATTTTAAAACGCTTTATCCGTCCATTGAAGATTATCAAAAAATATGTGAGGATTTTTTATCGCAGGTATTTCCTAAACGGACATTTAGGATGCATTCAGCTACCATTTCAGGTAGTCGGTGGATCATGCCTGATCTGGTTGCGTCTCATTCAAAAGGAATTGCTCCCCATGTTGATTTTTGGTATCAGCTGAAACAGGACGGGTATATTGTTCAAAACCGCTTTAACAGAGTGCTGATCAGGATAGGACTTTGTGACGGATATATTTACAAAGTGCTTTATTCTGAAGATATTTTTAAAGATGTGCCACGTAGTGAGCTGGAACAATTGAAAAAGAAAGAGGAAGTGCTCGAAAAAGTAAATGATCCTTTATGGCACCGCAAGATATTAGCAACCATTATGGCGGGATATAGAAATACGGGTCCTGAACTGAGTCGTGCCTTCTTTCTTCCTCCGTATGTTTTACAAAAAACAGATCCTCTGTTTGTTGAAGATTTAAAAAGAGAACATCCGAACTCTCCTTTTGTTTTGAACGAAGACAGAATCCTTCTTATAAGATGTGACGAAGACTTCAAGAGTTTTGATTTGCTGGCTTTTGATGAAAAAAAGGAGAAAGAATTCCATAGGGCATGGGATGAAGAATATGCATACTTCTGGTTGATTCCCTATGAAGCCTTTCCCGATGATCCCTTTATGAGGTGGGGATACCGTTTTTTGATCAATGCAAGAAATGGGGAGCCATTAGGGTTTGAATATTATAAAATGGCCTATAAGCCGGTTTATAAGTATATAGAAGAAGGTTCTTTATCTCCCCGTGATGCCTGTAATCCAGTGCTGGATATATATTTTGGAAATATTCGGGAAGAATATTCCCGGATGGAGCCGGGCACTTATTTGCCAGATGGAGAAAAATTATTGAAAAAGATTGGAGGACCCGAAGTACAATTAGAGTCTCAACTGGATTGCGCAAGAGTGCAGAAATATATGAAGGATATTTGGTGAAAGCGTAATATTCAAAATTCACTGGAAAGTATCGAATAGAGAGTATTATCGTGCATGGAGCGACGAAAATATGAGGCAAAAAGTGTTGTTGTCAACGAAAAGAAGAATATGAAAAATATCCTCTTCACCCAGAGAAAATTTTTCCTCTTCCTTTATTTACTGGGTGTATATTTTACGGTGTATTTCTTTTATATTCATTATTATCATATGTTAACCGGCGAAATAGCGGCTATACCGGGGACGACTCCTTTTAGTCGTCTATTTTGGGTTTCTTCTATTGAACGTTGGAAAAGTTTTTTTCTGGAATCGTGGTTTCGCACCTTTATCATCAAATTCCTCGTCTATAGCTATTATATCTGGCAGAAGCAAAAAAAATCACTTTGGGATTTAAAAAAAGAGCTTGTGATATTGTTTTTTGTTACAGCACTTGTTAATTTAGTTACCTTTCCTTTATTATGGATATTGATCGATAAGCCTGTTATTATACCTTTTCCTCAAAATGTCGTGCCATTTGTCATCGGAGTGGTTGTTGCGGTGTCTTGTTTGGAAGCTGCCTTGATAGCCATGTTTTATAGAGAGCTGTTCACGAAAAAAACTCGGGAATGGATAATCGTATGTCTTATAGCTTTTGTCGTGTCTTTTTATTTTAATAGAAAATTTATCCCGGATAAATATGGAGTGGGCTATTATGTGCGAGCAGATTTTCGCACCTTAGATGTTTCCTTGAAGTCCTACTATATAGATCACAATGTATATCCTGACTGTCTGGAACAATTAACAACTCCGAGAGTATATTTGAGTTCTATTCCCAGGGATCTGTATGATCCTCATAAACGTTCTTTTTGTTATTATATAAAAGAGGACTTCTGAGTACTGGTCAGCCGGGGTCCGGAAGGAAGGCTGCGGTTATACCCCGGTGATTTTGCAAGGATCGTGAATAGATATTCTGACGATCCAGAAGCCTTAAAAGAGGCGTTCAACGAATACCTGTACGATCCCACAAATGGCACTATGAGCAGGGGGGACATTATGAGAAGCAGAGATGCTTTGATTTCAAACTGAAGGAATATAATAACTTATCTTCGGTTGCCTGATAAGCTTTTTTAACGTTTTTTATAGTTTACTGAGGGAAATTTACAGAAGAGCTTCCGTTGCTTCAAAAAACGTCATCAACCAGTAATGGGTGCGGTGATAAAATTAAAAAGGTTTCCCGGATTCCGCTGTAAAAATTATTCAAAGAACAAGTGCTTACGAAATTGCCGGTCTCCTCATAGGTATCAAACTATTTGCTTTTAATTTTGATTTCTTCTTCAGTATATTATTTTTCTGACAAATTCTGTTTTTTCTAACCGGGGAAGATGGTTTAATTTCGGAAAAAATTGAGAGACCCCAGTGTCATGAATATTCTCAATGCGGACCAAGGCTTAAAAAAATCCTCTCGAGTTTTCTGTTCTGTGTTAGACGCCATTTTACCACTAGAATGCTCTTAACCAGCAACCCCATGTTTACAGAGTGACCATGCAAAATTGCCGCACTCCCTGTTTAATGCTGTCACCTGACACACAATTTATCTCCTCAAAACTTCTGAAATTGTTTAATGCCAGAAGTGCCTTTGCTGTTTGATCTGAAATCAAAAGAAAGGGAGCCTCCACAATTATTTTTTTCATACCAGCTATAAAATAAGACAGCCACGTTATTTTACTTATCTTGAGTAGCACTATTTTGAGACAATTCTTGCCTGTTTTTCAAATGTTTAGAACCTGAATTTTTCTGTCTCTCGGCTAACAACCTGGAGATAATCTTCAATAGACGGATATTTCCTCTTCACTTCTTTAGTTTCCACGAGTGTTGCAAAAGAGTTCGTAATCTATTAAAGAGGTTATTTCTGGTTTGTCACCGCAGACGGGACAATGAGAGTTATGTGGGATGCTAACTGATCTAAAAGAAGCTTTCAATGCATTAAAAATGAGGAGTCTGTTTTTAAGAAGTTCTCCTGTCTGTAAGATATATTTTAAGACTTCATTTGCCTGAATTGTACCAATGATTCCCGCCACAACACCGAGTATGCCGGCTTGTTGACAGCTGGGCACAGAGCCAGGAGGCGGTGGTTCGGGGAAAAGACAGCGAAAACAGGCTGATTCACCTGGAAGTATGGTGAAGGACTGTCCGTCATATCGTAATATACCACCATGTACCAGGGGTTTCTGCGAGAAAATACAGGCATCATTTACCAGATAACGGGTGGGGAAATTATCTGAACCATCCACCACGATTTCATAATCTTTTATAAGTTCCATGATATTATCTGAGGTGAGTCGCAGTTGATGGGGCACAACTTTAACATCCGGGTTTATTGACTGGATTCTTTCCTGTCCGGATTTTACTTTGGATTCTCCTATGGTGCTGGAAGAGTGCAATATCTGACGCTGAAGGTTATTAAGCTCCACACTATCTGAATCTACTATGCCGATAGTGCCCACTCCCGCGGCACCTAAATAAAGGGCACATGGTGAACCCAGTCCCCCTGCGCCTATAATGAGAACTTTTGCATTTAAAAGTCTTTCCTGTCCTTTTCCTCCAATATTGGGAAGAAGGATCTGCCTTGAGTAACGTTCTATTTGATTTTCATTAAGTTGCATGATTACCTCCTGCTATTGAAGGAATAATTGAGACCTTGTCTCCCGGCTGGATAGGTGTTTCTTCTTCTTGATGAAAGCGAATATCTTCATCATTCACATACACATTTATGAATTTACGAATATTGCCTTCTTCATCGCATATCCGGGAGCGAATACCTGGATAGCGTTTTTCAAGATCGCTCAGAAGTTCTCTGATGTTTGTTCCTGTAGCTTTAACCTCTTCTTTATTTTTGGTGAGTTTTTGAAGAGGGGTAGGGATGTGTACGATAATTTGCATTGTCTTTCCTCCTATTGATTTGTTAGATAATGTTCTTCGAACGATTGAATGGTGGGTTGGATGGTCAATGTTTCTCCAAATCCGCCGGTAAAAGCTTCCTGTGTTTTTAAGCCGTTTCCGGTAATCGAGACTAATATTGACTCATCACGGGGAATAATACCCTTTTCAATGAGTTTGATGGTGGTAGCCATTGTCACCCCGCCGGCGGTTTCAGTAAAAATCCCCTCACTTGATGCCAGTAATTCCGCTGCTTCTATTATTTCCTCGTCACTGACCTGTTCTCCCCATCCTTTCGTTTTCTGAACTGTTCGAACAGCGAATGGGCCATCTGCAGGATTACCTATAGCCAGTGATTTGGCTATCGTGCGTGGTTTAACCGGCTTTATGGTTTCTGTTTTATTCTTTATAGCATCAACAATGGGACTGCAGCCGGCTGCCTGGGCAGCATGAATACGGGTATCTGCTTTTTCTGTTAATCCTATTTTCTGGAATTCTTCGATTGCTTTATCTATTTTGCTGATCAAAGAACCGCCGGCACATGGTACAACGACATGTTGAGGGGCTTTCCATCCTAATTGCTCTATAGTTTCAAAACCAAATGTTTTGGATCCTTCGGCGTAATAGGGTCGGATATTGATGTTCACGAAAGCCCATTGGTAGCGGCCCGCTAACTCTGAACAAAGCCTGTTGACCTCATCATAATTACCTTCGACGCCTATGAGGGAAGGATGATAAATAAGAGAACCTACAATCTTTCCTTCTTCCAGATCGGCAGGAATAAATACCAGGCTTTTCAAGTTGGCGGCTGCGGATTGAGCGGCAACGGCATTTGCCAGGTTGCCGGTTGAGGCACAGGCGACTGTCCTGAATCCAAACTCCCGGGCTTTTTCCAGCGCTACTGCCACCACCCGATCCTTGAAGGATAAGGTTGGATGACACACAGCATCGTTTTTGATGTAAAGTTCTTTCACGTTTAACTTTTTCTGGAGATTCCTTGCTCTGATAAGAGGCGTGTAACCGGTATTTAACGCGCCTCGGGGTCGGGAATTAAGGGGGAGAAGTTCTCGATACCGCCACAGGTTACGTGCCCGCCTCTTGATTTTTCTTCGGTGAAGCTGTTTTTTGATTGCCTCGTAATCATAATCTACCTCCAGAGGACCGAAACAAAACTCGCAAACATAAAGCGGTTCATGGGGGTATTTCTTGCCGCATTCGCGACATTTCATGCCTTTTACAAATTGCATGCCTGCCTCCTTTTTTTAATTTTTTGATTTTAGTACGTTTACTTTATAATGGCTGGATGTTTTTGTAATGTTAAGAATGGTATGTCCGTCGTTCTCCAAACTGGGGGGGACATTTTGAATAGGTTCTCCTTCATCCACCAAAAATGTCACCTTCGTTTCCGGGTCAAGTTCCTCAAGATACATTTTTGCCTTTACATAATTGATGGGGCAGGGAGTGCCGGTAAGGTCGTAAATATGCGACCGTTTTTTTTCCTTTTCTCCTTCAGATGTGTGAGGAAATTGAAAAGAAGCATCCATTTTGTTGTAAAGTTCTTGAATATGCTCATAAAAAGACTGAACAAAATCTTTCCTTCTCTTTCTATCCTCAGAAGAAAGAGGTGAAGTTAGTTCTCTATAAACCTCTTTCAAGTCAGCATAACGCGGGGATGCGATTCCTTTGTCGATAAACATTGACTGGAAATGTGAGAAAGTGTCGTATGGCGTCCGGGGCTCAATACCCCTCACTATCAGAAGGGCGCGGGCAGAAAGAAAAAGTGCCGCCTGGAGTTCTGTCGGCTTGTTTCCATTCTTCTCAGCC
>PWGE01000276.1 GCA_003554345.1 Candidatus Sumerlaeota bacterium
CAGGAAATCCGTCACATTCTGAGCAAGTTAGATATTCTTTCCTGCTTTTCAGTATTAGCCAGTGGCGAGGAAGTTTCTCAAAGTAAGCCGGCTCCCGATGTTTTTTTACTGGCTCTGAAGAGGATAGGGGTATCCGCCCGCCGGGCAATAGCTATTGAAGACAGTTCGCCAGGGGTACAGTCGGCAAAAGCAGCAGGACTAACATGTGTTGCCATTTCTACTGACTCAACAAGAGGTTCGGATTTCACAAGCGCTGATTATATACTTCACAGTACAGAGGCTCTCAATGACGAAGTTTTGCCTCTCATATCCCCTCATAATTTTTCACCGGTCTGAACCAGCCACTGATAAATGGTTTTCATACACCGACACACGAAGGATCGAAAATGGAAGTAGCTCTTATAGGTTTCCCACAAAGCGGAAAGAGCACCGTATTTCAAGCATTAGCCGGTAAAGCGGACCCTTCTGCTCTATTTAAAAGCAAGGGGAAATTTACCCCCCACACTCAAATTGTGAAGGTTCCGGACAAAAGACTTGAGCATCTTGCAAAATTATATAAACCAGAAAAAGTGATACCTGCCACTGTTACGCTCACTGATATCCCTGGTTTCCAGAAAAAAGATCTGAAAAATGAAAAAATTGTTTCAGAAATAGAAAACTATATTGGAACGGTAGACGCACTCATCCATGTGGTCAAAAGATTTAGAGGCGAAGATCTTTCTGAAACAGCGGTCAGAGAAATGGAACTTGATCTTATTATGCGGGACTTCATCAAGGTAGAAAACCGTTTAAAACGCATTGCAGAGACATGGAACAAAATATCCGGTGAGAAACGCAGGCAGATAGAACTTGAAAAATCATTATTAGAAAAATGCCTGGAAATACTCAATAAGGAACAACCTCTGCGGGCCCACAGCTTTAGCAGGGAAGAAAACAAAATGCTGAGCGGATTTCAATTCTGGTCACTCAAACCAATGCTGATTCTATTCAACTGTGACGAGGGACATTACAACAAGCCCGTAGAGAATGATTTTCTGCGCCACCTCAACTCTCTTCCCCGTACCCGCTGCATGCATCTGGCAGGACAGCTTGAAATGGAGCTCAATGAACTTCCCAGGGAAGAAAAGGAAGAATTCCTCACCGCCTACAACCTCAAGGAACCAGGTCGCAGGAAAGTATTACGCAACATTTACGATTTACTTGAACTCTGTTCCTTTTTCACCACAAGAGAGCAGGAAGTACGGGCATGGCCCATACCCAAAAGCACTCCTGCACGCGAAGCAGCGGGCAAAATACACAGTGATATGGAAGAAGGGTTCATACGAGCAGAAGTGTTTCCTTATCATGATCTGATAAAATACGGAAATGAGCAGGAAATAAAGAAACAGGGCAAAAGCCGCACTGAAGGAAAGGAGTATCTCGTACAAGACGGAGATATTATTTCCTTTTTGTTTCACAAATAAAGAAAGGAGGTTCTTTTATATGGCTTCACCAGACAGACTTTATGTCAAAATACGTCATCGAAAATCTTACAAGAATGCTACGGTACATGTGTGTGTAGGAGAAGTTATCCAGGAAACGTCTTACTACATCAAAGTAAGGGGCGTCACCTACAGTTTCAAAGAAAGCGAGCCTAAAATCAGTCCTGAAGGGGTATTCTGGATTCCCTGGCAGGGTATTGCCGTCGTAGAAGAATTGCCCAACACCATTGAATGGAAAAAGTTAAAATTCAAGGTATGCGGAAAAGACCTGGTACTAGTTGATGAGGCCAATAATATTATTGACCGCATTGAATAGTAAAGCTCAAAAAAGGTAAGGCAAATTAAAAAACCCTCCGGGACTTCTTTGTCCCGGAGGGTTTTTTTCGCTACAGTTCTGTATCTGTTATTACATTTGCTCCATAATAGCCTGAACAATCGCTTCATTGAACACGCCAATATCATCAGGAACACGGGAAGTGATGATATTTTCATCCCGCTGTACTGCCACATCAACATATTCCGCATCAGCTTCTATCAATTCTTCACTCATACCGGGAAAGCATGTCATCTCCTTCCCTTCAACAACTCCCGCTGAGACCAGAACCTGCGGACCATGGCAGATAGCTGCCACAGGTTTACCACTATCAACAAAAGCCCTGACAAATTCGAGCACTCCTTCATCTTCACGCAAAAGTTCAGGACCTTGTCCACCCGGGATAATCAGAGCATCAAAATCTTCCACTGAAATATCAGCAACTGCTTTTTCAATAGAAACCGTTTCATCACTGTTATAGGCTGTTACTGTTTCCACTTCTTTACCAATAACGGTAGTAGTGGCACCGCGCTCTTCCATATAGGCTTGAGGTTCCAGGGTTTCTCCATCATGAAAGCCTTCCGCAATGAGTATAGCGACACTGGTATTAGAAATGTCGGCTATATCGGGGGTTTGAGGTCCGGGCACTGCGTCTCTGGTATCAACAGGTCTTTCCTGGCAACCTAAGAACAGGGCTACACCCAACACAGCAATGATAACCCCCAGCAATCTCCTCTTCATGCTATTCACCTCCTTCTTAAATTTCGCCTACGCACTATCTATCTCTGAATAGTCAACCCCTCAGAACAGGTCATCAGGTAATTCTTCGGGTTCTTCCATTTCTTCAAATTCCTGTTCATCGATCTCAGGCAATTCAATGTCATCAGGTTCCTGGAGTTCTTCCTCGTCAATTTCCGGTAATTCTATATCCTCGGGTTCTTCAAATTCAGGTATTTCATCAACTTCTGGTTCTGGCAATTCTTCAGGATCTTCCGGTGCAGGAGGGACTACTGGATCTTCTTCTGGTTCATCCGGTACCGGTGGGGCTATTGGTTCTTCTGGTTCTTCCAGGGGCTCATCAGGTACAGGAGGTGCTACAGGATCCTGGGGTTCCAATGGTTCTTCCGGCGCAGGTGGTGCAACTGGTTCCTCGGGGTCTTCAGGAGCAGGGGGAGCAACAGGATCCTCAATATCCTGAGGGTCTTCTGGTGCCGGAACAGCCGGCTCTTCTGCAGGATCAGGAACCTCTGCCGGATCTTCCGGTGGAGGAGCCACCGGTTCAGCAGGCATTGGCTCAACAGGGTCAACAGGTCTTTCCTGGCATCCCAAAAACAGAGCCAGGGCAATTGACGCGATTACGAGAACGAGTACTTTACTTTTCATGTATGTCACTCCTTTCATTTTCGATGTATGAGCTCCTATTCTTCTTAGAACAGGTCTTCAGGTAAATCCTCTTCTATTCCTTCCGGTTCTTCCAGTTCTTCCGGTTCGTCTATTTCAGGTAATTCTTCCATTTCTTCGGGCTCCTCAATTGGTTCAGGCTCTTCCATTTCCTCTAAGGCCGGATCATCAAATTCAGGCTCTTCTATGGCTTCCGGTTCTTCTAATTCCTCAAATTCAGGCTCTTCTATTTCAGGAAGTTCCTCAATATCTTCCGGTTCTTCAAACTCTTCAAATTCAGGCTCTTCTATTTCAGGAAGCTCCTCCATTTCAGGCTCTTCTATTTCAGGAAGTTCCTCGACATCTTCAGGTTCTTCTAACTCCTCCGGATCAAGTTCTGGTAAATCTTCTATGTCCTCAGGTTCTTCAGGTTCAGGAAAATCCTCTTCTGGTTCTTCGGGAATGGGTTCAACCGGTTCCATCGGTTCCTCTGGTTCTTCAATCGGTTCTTCAGGTTCCGGTACTACAGGTTCTTCCGGTTCTTCTGGTAAAGGGGCAACGGGATCCTCAGGTTCCTCAGGCATCTCAGGTTCTTCCGGTTCCTCAGGCACTTCCGGTGCCGGTGCTGGCTCCTCAGGAGCCGGTTCCTCCGGCGCATACGGTTCTTCCGGGCAGCCTACGAAAAAGGCTGACAGGCAAACCGTTAAGATTAGCACGGACAATCCTCTGGATAGTCCTTTGATACTCATACTTGGTATCCTCCTTTCATTGATTTTGAAAGTAAAAAGACACAAAAAAGCCTGTCTTTCTTTTCGCAGGAGCCAGACTGAAGAAAATGTTTTCTGGCATCTCTGACAAGGAGCGGTACATAAAAGAGTTGAACAGGAAGATCTATGATTACTTACAGCACTTTCAGTCATTGACAATTCTGCCAATGAAATCATCTCCTCTTCTCAGCAAATCATTCAAGGAGGGAGCCTTCTCACTGAGGGAGCCTTCTCACTCCCTCCTTGTGTGAATTAGCTCAGTTTAAACTTATTCAGGTGGACCGAAAAGATCATCAGGTGCGCCCTCAGGTGCGTCCCCCGGATCATCTGGCATTGCAGGATCTTCGGGCGGAGCAGCAGGATCGTCGGGCGGTGCCGGCTCTTCCATCGGATCATCCGGTGGCGCCATGCCTTCCGGTTCACAGCCCAGGAAGACGAAGGCTGATAAAGCTACCACAAGTGTTATGACGGTTAGCTTTTTAATAATCATTGTTGCTACCCTCCTTTCTTTTTATTATCTAATTTCGATATTAACACAGTGTCTTGATATTGCAAACAAATAAATTTTTGAAACCTCATGCATATTTACATTTTTATCGTTCATTTTTTTTCCATTATACGTACAAATACATAATATCAAATTACCCTCTCATATCAAAACTTTTTTATCAAAAAGAATATGTGCTATATGGAACGGGTATAATGTCAACCTTTCACTCATTTATACTTCTCCGCAACTTGAGATTTTATGTAAACAGCCGTACCATGAGCATAGCACATTATCAGAGACTTGCCCTTTGAGCTTATATTATCAAAATCCACATCCACAGCAATAACTCCATTTGCATGCATCTCTTTTGCTTTTTCCTGTAATTCCAGAAGGACTTCCTTTTCCATATTTTTCATCAAAGTTTCATAAGAAAGGCTTCGGCCTCCAATAACATCTCGAAAAGACGTGAAGAAATCACGAAAGATATTAATAGCTCTCACATTTCGGACAGACACATATCCGATGTAACTCAACTCATATCCCTGAAGAATAGGCGCCGTTGTCACAATCATTGAATGCTCCTCGTTTCCTTTATAGAAAGTGGGTTCTGATTCGCAGCAATTCTCTTTTTTTGCGGAAAGATGATTCACTTTATTCACCTCTTTCTACTTATATCATATAACAATTTCTTTCAATATTCAAGAAATATTGCAAATATACTGCAAACGCTCTTTTCTCCAGGGTCTCCAGTAACAACTCATTAACACCTCTTTGCTGAAGGGTCAGCAGAAACATTCTCACAGTCAGAGGAATATTGCTGTTACTGGTTATCTGGCTGAACTTCAGGGATTTCTTCTATTCTCTCAAGAGGTGCCGGATCAAGGAAAGCCTCTTTTTCATCTATATGTTCACTCCAGAATGCCTGCAATTCCTGAGTGGAGGCACTGAGAATAATGTGAGAGTCAATAACCTCATGTCGAATGGCATCAGGGTCTTCTTCCAGCTTATTTTCTAACCATCCGGGATCCGGGAGGTGCAATTGCAATTCCGGTTCTATCTGGCTGACGTAAGCAAAGCTATGTGCGCCAATATAATGGAGTTGATAGACAGGACTATACTCTATATCTGGCTCATCAGGATAAAAGTCCAGAAAAACCCCCTCCTCAAGTTCTACCAAATGGGCTTGAAAAATCCCCGTTTTTCCATCTGCATCCGTAAAGCGCAGGATATAAGAATCATTCTCATCTCTCGAAAATTCCCAGATTTCTCCATTTTCTCCTTGCCATCTGCCGACAAGTTCCGGTTTAAAAACAATGTCTTCTTCAGTATAAAGCGGATATAAGGACAGGATACACCCACCCAGCAAAAAAAGGATGAGTAATGTCACCGGGATAGCTAAGTAACGCAAGTATTTTGCCCCCTTTTTCATTTATAATGATATAACTCATAAAAGAGTTTTTTATGATGCCTTTTTAACCCTTCAGGTACTACTTATCATTATACAGTAAAAACTAATCTTTAACAAGGCAAATTCACTGTAACAAAACAAACCGGCATTTTGCCATGTATTCTTCACCTGTTCATCTCACCCGACCATTTAAAAAGCAGTTTTTATCAGCCACCATTTTCTGTCTCAACCACAAATACTCATGGGGAGGAGAAAGTTTCTACCCGTCCTGTATGCACTCTTTCTAAATGAGCAGGATAATTATTACCCCATTGCACCTGGGAGATATAAATTTTTTCACCGGTTTCTCGAGATAAAACCTCTTCTATACGGTCAAAGGTAAGGACGTCACCTTTATATATTAATCGCATATCTGACTTTTCAGGGGAAGAGTGAGAATAGTCAAGGAGGTTTTCCCCTCCTTCAGGCAAATAAATTGTATGATTATAAAAATCCACCGCAAAAGCTATTAAGCCAGGCACTATTCCAATTAATAGTAGACCCCCGTCCATCAGAACCACTATTGGATCAATGTTTCCCCTGCTCTGCCCTATCCGCTCAGGATACACCAGCGAACCACACCCTGTCACTACCAGTAAAGATACAATGAGAATCATAACAACCATTTTTTGTCCCCTTCGTTTCATCATACCTTCCTCCTTATGCAACATATATGATTCAAGGAATGTTTTATCCACATTGTTCTACAGAATAGCTGGCTGTGCCGCATATGTCAAAATCTTTTTCATTTTTGATATTAATCGTTATTATCCGGATAGCAAGTACAATTGCCAAAAAACTTATCAAATAATCCCCAAAAGAGGATAAAGGGTGCTCTTTTTCTTTCTCGGGAATATAACATCCATTTTTTTAAGGAGAGAATGAACCGCTTATTTTATAACCAGAGTTTTTTATAAAAAACTGAGAAACAGGGCTGATGGGCAACAACATCCTTTAAAAAGGTTACAGGTTAAAAAGCGCTGTACAGAGTTTTTGATGATGCTTTGTATCGGTGGAGACATGAAACTTTCAGCAAAACATAGAGGAACTCATACATCTTTTGCCATATAAAAAACCCTTCTCCCGGGTTATACATCCCGGAAGAAGGGGGCCCTTACAGGTTCAGAGAGCGGTCATTAATTACCTGTCATCAGGGCTTTTACATCGCTGTCAGGATCAGATATTGGCTTCAGGTCAAACTTATCCACCAGGACGTCGGCTACGGTTGAAGAAAGGAAGGCAGGAAGGGTCGTCCCCAACCGGATATTTTTCACACCCAGTGCC